>NZ_JBMSDW010000014.1:0-107716 GCF_049445895.1 Neotabrizicola sp. VNH66 | reverse complement strand
CCGATGTTGGGATGATCCGCTCGCCGCACCACCTCCCATGCGTCGCGGTGATCGTTGATATGGCGGCCCCAGCACAAAGCCTCGTATCCGACGCGGATGCCATAGGGGGCGGCGATGTCGCCAAGCTCACGGAAATCCTGCGCGATCCGGTCGATCCCGCCCATGGCTTCGGGATGGGTGGAGGAGCAGAACAGCACCAGATCGGTGCCCAGTTCGGCCATCAGCTCGAACTTGGCGCGGGCGCGGGCAAAGGCGCGGCTCCGCTGTGGTTCCGGCAGACCCTCGAAATCGCGGAAGGGCTGGAACAGGGTGATCTCCAGCCCATGGTCGCGGACCATCCGCCCCACCTCGGCCGGGGTATGGTCCGAGGCGAGGAAATCCTGTTCGAAAATCTCGATCCCGTCGAAGCCGGCGGCAGCAATCGCCTCCAGCTTCTCGCGGAAAGTGCCGGAGATCGAGACGGTGGCGATTGAGGTTTTCATGGCGGCCCCCTGACGGATGGCCGCAGTATCCGCTATCCGGACGCTAACCAGAAATACCGATATGATGCCTGCCGGAACATGATGTTAATAGGGCAGCCCCACATAATTCTCGGCCAGCGCGGTCTGCGCGGCGGGGGCTCCGGCCAGATAATCCACCTCGGCCGCCTGCATCCGGGCAAGGAACGGCCCTTCGGACGGAAAGCTGTGCAGCATCCGCGTCATCGACCATGAAAAGCGCGAGGCTTTCCAGACCCGCGCCAGCGCCTGTGCCGAATAGCCGGCCAGGGGTGCCGCATCGCCCTGATACTGGGCGATCAAAGCCTGGCTCAGATACCATACATCCGAGGCCGCAAGGTTCAGCCCCTTGGCCCCGGTGGGCGGCACGATATGGGCGGCGTCACCGGCAAGGAACAGGCGGCCCCAGCTCATCGGTTCGGAAATGAAGCTGCGCAGGGGCGCAATGGATTTCTCGATCGACGGGCCGGTCACCAGCACCTCCGCCAGATCCGGGGGCAGGCGGCGGCGCAGTTCGGCCCAGAACGTCTCATCCGTCCAGTCTTCCACCCGGTCGGTCAGCGGCACCTGCAGATAATGGCGCGACAGGTTGGCATTGCGCATGGAACACAGCGCAAAGCCGCGCTCATGCCCGGCATAGACCAGTTCATGGTGCAAGGGCGGCGTTTCCGACAGGATGCCCAGCCAACCGAAGGGATAGACATGCTCGAACTCCTGCCGCAGGGCTTCGGGGATGGTGCGGCGGCTGACACCGTGGAACCCGTCGCATCCGGCGATATAGTCGCAGTCGATGCGCTGCGCCTGTCCGCCCCGGGTGAAGGTCACATAAGGCGCGTCGGTCTCGGCGCCGTGGATCGTGACACCTTCGGCCTCATGCAGCACCGGCGCGCCCATGGCGTCCAGCGCGTCATAGAGGTCGCGCGTCACTTCGGTCTGGCCATAGATGGTCACCGTCTTGCCGGTCAGCGCCTTGAAGTCGATATGCACCCGGCGACCATGGGCCACGATCAGCGTGCCGTCATGGACAAAACCTTCCGCCGCCAGCCGCTGACCCACGCCTGCATGGTGCAGGATATCCACCAGCCCCTGCTCCAGCACGCCGGCACGGATGCGGCCCAGCACATAGGCGCGGCTGCGCTGTTCCAGCACGATGGCATCCACCCCGGCACGGCGGAGGAGAAGGCACAGCAAAAGGCCCGAGGGACCGCCGCCGATGATGCAGACCTGATGACGCATGGGGGATCTCCGGTTCGTCAGAGCGGGGAAAAGACAAGCGGGCGCAGGACCGTATGGTCCGCCCCGGACAGCGGGGCCGCAGGCACCGGATCGGCGCGGCGCGGCAACAGGGACAACGGCCGCGGGTCGCCGGTGAGCGGCGTCCAGTCAGCAACCGCGTCTTCGATGGGCCGTCCGATGACCAGCCCGGCACATTCGGCAGTAAAGAGAGGTGCCCCTGCCGCCCGGGCCGGATGCGGATTGCGGCGGCGGGACAAGGCCGCCTCAAACGCGGCGGAACAGCGATCCAGCCGCAACAGACGGTTCTGCTGCTCCTCGACCAGCGCAAAGGCGCGCGGGATGAAGCCGTGGGTCCAGCCCTCTTCGGTCGCCAGCCCGGCACGGGCGGCCTCACGCTCGGCCCAGCTGGCATAGGACCAGAGATGATGGATCACGTTCAGCGCGCCGGTCTCGGCCAGCCAATAGCCCATCAGCGGCAGATGCCGGGTGACCAGCGGCAGGCCTTCATCGGCCAGCAGCGTCAGATATTCAGCGGCCGCGCCGGGCTTCAGCCGATAGCTTCGCCATTCATGGATCATGCCTGCGTCCTCCCGCCCTCAGTCTCCCGTTCCCTGTCTCGCGCAGATGGCGGGTTCAGGAAATGGACCGGGGATCGGAAAGATTGGACGATTCCCGGCCTCAGCCGTCGGGATGCGCCACTTTGCGGAAGGCCCCGGGCGACTGCCCCACCCGCTGGGTGAAGAAACGGTTGAAATAGGCCGGATCGTCAAAGCCGGTCAGATGCGCCACCTGCGCGACGCTGCTTTCGGTATAGATCAGATAGCGCTTCGCCTCGGTGATCAGCCGGTCATGGAGAAGTTCCGAAGCGGTCTTGCCCGCCCGCGCCTTGCAGGCGGCATTCAGCCGGGCCGGGGTCACCGCCAGTTCACCCGCATAGAAGGTCAGGGCGCGCTGCGACCGGAAATGGTCCTCCAGCAGCGCGCGATAACGCAAGAGCAGGTCATAATCGCGGTCGGGGGCGCCACTCGTCTGCCCCTCGGCCGCCACCGACAGCCGCAGGATCATGACAAGAACCCGCATGAACAAGGCCATGATCGCCACCCGCCGTCCGGGCGCGGACCAGATGAATTCGCGGTGCAGCGCCTCGAACGTCTCCAGCACGGCGGGCAACGGCAGGCCTGAACCCGCCACCGGATAGACCGCAGCATGCCCCGCCGCCTGCGCCAGCCGCGCATCCTGGGCCGAGGCCGCCTGCAGACAGCCAAGCGCCGCCGTCACCACATAGCCATCCGTCCCCGGCTCAAAGTCGATCTGATGGACGATCCCCGCCGGAATGCACATCACCGCGGGCGCGGCAATCGGCACCTGCCGGTCCTCGAACCGGATGGTGCCCGCCCCGTGCCAGACCAGCAGCACCTGCATGTGTTCCGGATGGGCATGGGGACGGATCCTCCAGTCATTCGGACCGGAGCGGTCGCGGATCGGCTCGACATGCAGAAGGTCCAGTTCGACATCCTGCCCCTGATCCCCGTACAGATAATACAGCGGGATGCCCCCTGTCCGCGCACCGGCCATCCGCCCCTCCGCCCTGAATGCCGCATGAATTGTGCAAGAAATGCCCGGCAGCGTCCATTGGTCCCGGACCGGCGCGCCGTTAGCAAAGAAGCACGGGCAGGAGGAGATTGCGATGGATCCGTCATACGATGTGCTGGTGATCGGCTCGGGGGCGGCAGGGCTGGCCACCGCGATCACGGCGAAAAAGCACGGGCTTTCGGTGCTCGTGATCGAGAAAGAGCCGGTGTTCGGCGGCACCACCGCCTTTTCCGGCGGCGTGCTGTGGGTGCCGGGCAACCGCCATGGCCGCGCCAACAACCCGGGCGACACCGCCGAGGCGGCCCGCAGCTATCTGCAGGCCGAGACCGGCAATTTCTACGACCCCGGCGCCGTCGATGCCTATCTGGAGGCCGGTCCCAAGATGCTCGACTGGTTCGAGCGCGAGACCGAGGTGAAATTCGTCCCCACCCTGTATCCCGACTATCACCCCACCATGCCGGGCGGGGTGGACATCGGCCGGTCGGTTCTGGCGGCGCCCTTCGACAGTTCGTCCTTGGGGCCGAACCTGAAACGGCTGCGGCCGCCCTTGTCGACGATCACCTTCATGGGGATGATGTTCAATTCCTCGAACGCGGACATCAAGCATTTCTTCAACGCCACGAAATCCGTGGTCTCCTTCGCCTATGTCACGAAACGGCTGGCGGCCCATGCGGCCGAGGTCGCGCGCCACGGACGCGGGGTTCAGGTCACCTCGGGCAATGCGCTGGCCGCACGGCTGGCGAAAAGCTGTTTCGATCTGGGGATCGAGATCCGCACCGCCGCGCCCGCGCTGCGGCTGGTGACGGAAGAGGGGCGGGTCACCGGGGTCGAAACACCCGGCGGCACACTCACCGCGCGCAAGGGCGTGGTGCTGGCCTGCGGCGGCTATGCGCAGGATCTGGCCCGGCGGGCCGGGGTCTATGCCCATCTGAAGGCGGGCGGCCAGCATTTCAGCCCGGTGCCCGAGGGCAATACCGGCGACGGCATCCGGCTGGGCGAAGAGGCCGGCGGCGCCTTTGACGCCGAATTCGCCCAGCCCGCGGCCTGGATGCCGGTCAGCCGGGTGCCCGGACAGGGCGTGTTTCCGCATCTTCTGGACCGCTACAAGCCCGGGATGATTGCCGTGGGCACCGATGGCCGCCGCTTCACCAATGAAAGCGAAAGCTATCATGACGTGGGCGCCGCGATGGTCACCAATATGCGCAACGGCGGCGATGCCAGCTGCTGGCTGATCTGCGATCACCGGACCATCCGCAAATACGGTCTGGGCCACGCGAAACCGGCGCCCATGCCTTTGTGGCTGTGGACCCACAGCGGCTATCTGAAAAAGGGCCGCACGCTGGCCGATCTGGCCCGGGCCTGCGGCATCGACGCGGCTGCGCTGCAGGAAACCGTCAACCGCTATAATCAGGGCGCGGTTCAGGGCCGGGATGAGGAATTCCACCGGGGTGAGACCAGCTTCAACCGCTATCTGGCGGACCCGGACCACAAGCCGAACCCCTGCGTCGCTCCGGTGGCCCGCGGGCCCTATTACGCGGTCCGGCTGGAAATGGGCGATCTCGGCACCTTCGACGGGCTGAAGACCACCGTTCAGGGGCAGGTCGTCACCCGGCAGGGGACGGCCATTCCGGGGCTTTATGCCGTGGGCAACGACCGCGCCAGCATCATGGGCGGCAATTACCCCGGCGCGGGCATCACGCTGGGTCCGGCCATGACCTTTGGCTGGATCACCGGGCGGCATCTGGCGGGTATCGAGACGGGAGGGAAGGCATGAGCTGGCTTGGACTGACAGGAAAACGCGCGGTCATCACCGGCGCGGGGGGCGGCATCGGGCAGGTGCTGGCGCGCAGCTTCGCGGCCGAAGGGGCGCAGGTCGTGCTGCTCGACCGCGATCTGGACCGCTCGGCCCCCTTGGCCGCGGAACTGGGTGGGCTGGCGCTGATCTGCGATCTGGCCGATCCGGACAGCGTGGCGGAAGCCGCCACCCGGGTTGAGGCCGAGGGCGGCGCCGATGTGTTGGTGAATGCCGCAGCGATCCTGCGGCCCGGCGCGCTGGATACGGTCAGCACCGCCGACTGGTCGGCCATGCTGGCGGTGAACCTGACCGGCTATCTGACCGCCGCACAGGCCTTTGGCCGCGGCATGCTGACACGCGGGCGGGGCAGTCTTGTCCATATCGCCAGCATCGCGGGCAGCCAGCCGCAGCCCGCAAGCGGGGCCTATTCCGCGTCGAAGGCGGCCACGCTGATGATGTCGCGGCAACTGGCGCAGGAATGGGGGCCGCGCGGCGTGCGGTCGAACTGCGTCAGCCCGGGGCTGGTGCTGACGCCGATGTCCGCCGCCTTCTATGCTGACCCTGACGTGAAGGCCCGGCGCGAGGCGATGGTGCCGCTGCGCCGGATCGCCGCGCCGCAGGACATGGCGGATGTGGCGCTGTTCCTCGCCTCGGACCGGGCAGGCTATGTCACCGGGCAGGATATCGTGGTGGATGGCGGGCTGTCGCAATGCCTCATGGGGCTGGTGCCAAGGCCCGGCTATGCGTGAGGCGCTGGTCACAGGCGGGGCCGAGGGCATCGGCTGGGCCATCGCACAGGCGCTGGCCGCGAGAGGAGCCCGCGTCACCATTGCCGATCTGGATGGAGAAAAGGCCGCGGCCCGGGCTGCGGAACTGGGTCCAGACCATCAGGGCTGTGCCTGCGACATCACCGATGAGGCGCAGGCGGCGGCCACGGCGGCCCGCGCGCCCTTTGATGTGCTGGTGAATAATGCGGGCATCGGCGACAGCCATCTGCCGACGCTGGATCAGGGGATCGATGCCTTCCGCCGCGTGCTGGACGTGCATCTGTCCGGCACCTTCCTGATGACGCGGGAGGTGGCGCGCGGCATGGTGGCGCGGCGGCGGGGGGCGGTGGTCAACCTGTCCTCCATCGCCGGGCTGACCGGATTGCCCAAGCGCAACGCCTATGGCGCGGCCAAGGCGGGCGTGGTGGCGATGACCCGCGCCATGGCCTGCGAATGGGCGGGGCAGGGGGTGCGGGTCAATGCCGTGGCCCCGGCCTTTGTCGAAACGGCTCTGGTGCGGAAACTGGCCGAGGCCGGGCGGATCGACCTGCCCACCATCGCGCGCCGCACGCCCATCGGGCGGCTGATCGCGGCAAAGGAAGTTGCGGCGGCGGTGGCCTTCCTCGCCTCGGATGCGGCCAGCGGGATCACCGGCGCGGTGCTGCCGGTCGATGGCGGCTGGACCGCTTTCGGCGATTTCGGCGACGCCTCGGCCGGGTAGACCTGCCGCAGAATGGAAAAGGCCCGGCAGATCGCTCTGCCGGGCCTTTCCTTTTGCCTGATCCGGGGAGGAGGACTGTCAGGCTGCATCCTCGATATGGCCGCCCAGGAACAGCTGCCCCACCCGCGGATCGGCCAGCAGCTTGTCGGCGCGGTCGAACATCCGGGTCTGGCCCAGTTCCAGCACCAGCCCGTAATCCGACATGGCCAGCGCCGCCTTAGCGTTCTGTTCCACCATCAGGATGGTCACACCGCTGTCGCGCAGCTTGATCAGGGTCTGGAACACTTCCTGCACCAGATTGGGCGACAGGCCGATGGAGGGTTCGTCGATCAGCAGAAGCTTCGGATCCAGCAGCAGCGCCCGGGCGATTTCCAGCTGCTTCTGCTGCCCGCCCGAAAGCTCGATCGCCTTCTGGTCCTTGCGCTGGCGCAGCATGGGGAACTGGTCCATCACCTCTTCCATCCGGCGGCGCACCTTGGCCTGATCCTTGGCGGTGATGCCGCCCAGTTCCAGATTGTGCCAGACCGACAGCTGCGGCACGACATTGCGCCCTTGGGGCACATAGGTCACGCCGCGGGCGATCATCTTCGCCGGGCTTTGCCGGGTCACATCCTGCCCGTCCAGCAGGATCTGGCCGGAATGGATGTTCAGAAGCCCGAAGACCGCCTTGAACACGGTGGATTTCCCCGCCCCGTTCGGCCCGATCACCGTGGTGATCGACCCTTTCGGAATGGCGAAGGAGGTGCCGTTCAGGATGGTGATGCGGCCGTAACCGCCGGTCACATTCTTCAGTTCCAGCATGGCTCAGCCCCCCAGATAGGCGTCGATGACCATCTGGTTCGACCGGATTTCGTCCGGCGTCCCCTCGGCGATGATCTCGCCCTGCGCCAGCACGATGATGCGGGTGCACAGCGACATGACGAATTCCATATTGTGCTCAATCACGACGAAGGTGGTGCCGTGGTCGCGGTTGTAGGTCATCAGCCGGTCCTTCAGATGCGCCAGCATCGTCAGGTTCACCCCGCCCGCCGGTTCGTCCAGAAGGACGATGCCGGGACCCGCCATGAAGGCCATGGCCGCATCGACCAGCTTCTGCTGGCCGTAGGAGAGCGAGCCCGCTTCGGTATCCAGATAGGGGGTCAGCCGGAAGAACTCGACCAGCTGCTTGGCCTTTTCCGTCAGCCCGGCATCGGATTTGCCGAACAGGCGCGAGAGCATCGAGCCCTCATGCTCCTGCCCGGCAAGGATGACATTGTCGAGGACGGTCATCTTCGGAAACACCGACAGCTGCTGGAAGGTGCGGCCCACGCCCATCAGCGACAGGTCTGCCGGGCGCACGCCATCGGTGGATTTGCCCTCGATCTCACAATGCCCCTCGGTCGGCTTCAGCTGGCCAAGGATGCAGTTGAAAAGCGTGGATTTCCCCGATCCGTTCGGCCCGATCAGGCCCAGGATCTCGCCCTTCTGCACGTCGAAGCTGACGTTGTTGACCGCGCGGATGCCGCCGAACTGCTTGGAGATGTTGCGGACGGACAGGATGGGTGCATGTGCGTTCACAGCTGGAACCCCTTCTGCATATCGCGACGCTCTTCATGCTTGGGCTTGAACTTCAGCCAGATCTTCTGCCCGGCACCGATCAGGCCATTGGGAGAGAAGACCATCAGCACGATAACCAGCGCGGCATAGATGATCAGGTAATAGCCTTCGGTGAAGCGCAGCAATTCGGGCAGCAGGATCACCACGGCGGCGCCCAGCATCGGGCCATAGAAGAAGCCGGCTCCGCCCACGACGACCATCAAGAGGATCTTCAGCGAATGGACGAGGGCAAAGCTGCCCGGTTCGATGAACTGCACCAGAGGCGCCTGCATCGCACCGGCCAGGCCGCCGAAGGCCGAACCGATGGCAAAGGCCAGAAGGGTCTGGCGGCGGATCTTCAGGCCAAGGCTTTCCGCCCGGACCGGGTTTTCCCGCAGCGCCTTGAACGCGCGGCCCCAGGGAGAGCGCAGGATCCACCACATCGTGCCCGCCGCGATCAGGAAGCAGACGAGGCTGAAGTAGTAGAAGCCCAGGTTCGAGTTGGTGGAGAGGCCGAAGAACTCAGGCCGCGGCATGCCGACAAGGCCGAAGGAACCGCCGGTCACCTCTTCCTCGTTCCGCAGCACAAGGAACAGAAGCGTGTTGAAGGCCAGCGTCACGAAGGCCAGGAAGTGGTGCTGCACGCGCAGCGCCGGATAGCCGAGGATCAGCCCGACCGCGAAGCTGGAGGTGATGGACACCCCGGCCGCAACGACCCAGTGAATGCCCGCCAGCGTCATCAGCGCGGTGATATAGGCCCCGATCCCCATGAAGGCGGCCTGCGCCAGCGACACCTGCCCGGCATAGCCCAGCGTAAGGTTCAGCCCCATCGCCGAGATCGAGAACAGGAGCCACGAGCAGAGCGTGTAGATGATGTAATTCCCCTGCCCGATGGGCGCGGCGACCAGAGCGGCCAGCGCAAGGGAAAGGAGGATGATCTTGAAGTTCTTCATACCGTGCGGCCCTCCTTGGTGCCGAGCAGGCCCTGCGGACGCAGGAGGATGATGCCGATCAGCAGGATCAGCGGCATGGCCGAGCGGTATTCAGCCGAGACATAAACCGCCGACAGGTTGTCGATGACCCCGATCAGCAGACCGCCCACCAGCGCGCCGCGGATCTGGTTGAACCCGCCGACGATGGCCGCGATGAAGGCCACCAGACCCAGCGTTTCGCCGTTCGAGAACTTGGCCAGATAGATGGGAGAGATCAGGACCGAGGCGATGGTCGCCAGCGCCGCATTGATCAGGAAGGTGTACATCACCATCCGCTTGACGTTGACGCCCAGAATTTCGGCCACGGCCGGGTTCTGCGCGCTGGCCTGCATGCAGCGCCCGGTGCGGGTCCGCGACAGGAACAGCTGCAAGCCGCCGATGGCCAGCATCGACACCGCAAGGTTGCAGATGTCCTGCACCGAAACGCTGGCGCCTGCCACGTTATAGACCGTCTGCGGAAAGATCGCCGGGAAGGGCTGCGCCGTGGCGCCGTAGAATTCCTTGACGCTTTCCTTCATCAGAAGGCCAAGCGCGATGGTGGCGATGACCAGCGGCAGCGTGCCATGGGGCAGCATCGGCTCCACGATGACCTTCTTGAAGGTCACGCCCAGAAGCAGCAACGACAGCACCAGCGCGAAACCGATGGCGGGCCACATCGAAAGGCCCAGAAAGTTCATGCCGACCAGCACAAAGAAGGCCGGAAGCATCACGAATTCGCCCTGGGCGAAGTTGATCGTCTGCGAGGCCTGCCACAGCAGGGTGAACCCGACCGCAGCGAGGGCGTAGATCGAACCGGCCGCCAGGCCGGAGACGAGAATCTGGATTAGCTCGGCCACGGGGTCATCCTCACAGCGCGTTGTTCAGCCGGATGGCAGGGAAAACCGGACAGGCGCGGGAGCGGCACCTGTCCGGGCGATGTGTGCGCGCCCCGAAGGGCGGCACCAGTCTTGGGTCAGTTCGGCGGCAGCACGGCCTTGATGGTCTGCTTGCCGTCCTGCACCTCGACGAAGAAGCTTTCACGCGACATTTCGCCGGTCTCGTCCCACGACACATCCATCAGGACGCCGGGGCATTCGGCGGCGGTCAGGGTCAGGCCATGCATCGCATCGGCCAGCGCCTGGCTGTCCACCTTGCCGTTCTTCTCGGTCACGCATTTGATCACATAGGCCGCGGTATAGCCTTTGATCGCATTGTGGTCGGGGGTGTATTTGAACTTCTCGGTGAAGCGGTCCACCATTTCCTGGATCGCGGGAATGTCGGCGGCGGCGGTCAGACCCACATGGCCCATGGCGCCGTTGGCGGCATCACCGGCCAGTTCGATGACCTTGGCGCCGATCAGCGTGGTTTCCCCGATCAGCGGCAGGCCGATCGACTGCTTCTGCGCCTCGCGCAGGAAGCGGGCGCTTTCCTCTTCGGTCAGGTAGACGAAGACCGCATCCGCGCCCGAGTTCTTGGCCTTCAGCACATCGGCCGAGAAATCGGTCTGCGCCTGTTCGGTCGGGATGTCGGCGATGATCTCGATACCGTAGTTGCCCACCTCGTCCAGGAAGGCGGAATGGCCGCCCTTGCCGAATTCGGTATTGGCCCAGACCACGGCGACCTTCTTGATCCCCATTTCCTCGGCCATGTATTTGGTCATCTTCGGAATGCCCTTCTGCGAACCGAAGGCCGTGCGGAAGATGTAGGGGTTGTTCATCTGGGTGATCTTCGGCGCTTCCGAGCCGGTGAACTGCGGAATGCCCGCCTGCTGAGCGACCAGCATGTTCACGATGGTCGAGGACGAGAAGACGGTGCCGGTGATGACATAGACGCCATCGTCGATGGCCTTCTGCACCATGGCGCGGCTGACCTGCGGGTCGGTCTGGCTGTCATATTCGGTGATGGCCACCTGCTCACCCAGAATGCCGCCGGCGGCATTGATTTCCTCGAACGCCATATGAACGCCATCGCGGAAGTTGGTGCCCGCCGCGGCGCCCGCGCCGGACAGTTCGACAATCGAGCCGACCTTGATTTCGGCCAGCGCCGCAGTGGTGGTCAGGGCAAGGGCAACGGCGGCCGTTCCCAGCAAAGTCTTGAACATATGGTTTCCTCCCATGTTTCCGAATCCTGTCTTTGGGGGCGCGCGGCGATCCGGTAACCGCTCCGGCCCGTGGCGGGGGTCCCGGCAGGGCCCGCGCCGTCTCCTCCGTCCGGGGTGTCAGGCGTCGATCCGCCGGACCCCCATCAGCAGCTCGGCCAGCAGAACAGCCTGCGCATTGAACATTCCCGATCCCGGCATGGTGCCGCAACCCTTGGCCCGGGCCGCAGCAATCAGCGGCGGCACGGCGGGGCGCGTCACCACATCGGCCACGAACTGATCCGCTGTCAGCAGATCGGTCTGCACCGGCAGCGGATCGCCTTCCCGCATGCCAAGGGGCGTGGCATTGGCCACCAGCGCAAAGCCGCGCGGATCGGTGCTGCCGATGCGGACCTTGCCCGGGAAGGCCGCATCCAGCCGGGCGATCAGGCTGTCGCGCCGCGCGGTGTCGATGTCGTGCAGCGCCAGCTCGGACGCGCCGCGCGCCAGAATTTCATAGGCGATGGCCGAACCGGCGCCGCCGGTCCCCACCAGAAGCGCAGGTTTGCCCGCCACGTCAAAACCTTCGGCGGCGATCCCGTCCAGATAGCCATGGCCATCGGTCGCATCGCCCACCCAGTCCTCGCCATCGCGGATCATGATGTTGACCGCACCCGAGGCACGCGCCCGGGCAGAGACGCGGGCGCAGACCTGCAGGCAGGGCGCCTTGTGCGGCACGGTCACGACGATCCCGCCGCAATTGCGCATCACCTTGGCCTGGGCCAGCCAGGGGGCCAGATCCTCGGGCAGGATATGCACGGGCAGGACCATCCCGTTGAAATTGCGCTCGGCCATGATGCCGCTCAGCGAGGCCGGCGACTTCACCTGCCCGATGGGATGGCCGATGATCGGAAAGATCTTCGTTTCGCCGTCGATGCGAAGTTGCGCGGTCATTCGGGTCTCCGTCCTGAAACCGGTTCCGGTTGAACGCCACGGGCCGCCGGAAAGGCGGCCGGGCCGGACGGATGGTTTCGCTGTGTTCTGATCATGGGTCCTCGCTCCGTCCATAAGCTGCCACACACGGATTGTGATTGATAATGCAAAGTCATCTGAAAATCATAATCCCACAGTTATCAATTTTGCGCATTTTCCGGTGTTGCTTCGCCTGCCCGCGCATCAGCCGTGCCAGTACCGATATTGGTGGCCGGAGTCGCATCAAAAATTGAATGTCATTCAAAAATAAATTGCACTTCCATATTTTACGCTGCTATGGCTGTCCCCGACAGCGGGAGGATCGCATGTCCGACAGTATCGGAATCGCCGTCATCGGCGCGGGCGCCATCGGGCGCACCCATATTGAAACGCTGGCCGGGATGCCGGGCCTGCATCTTTCGGCCATTGTCGATCCGATGCCCGCCGCACGGTCGCTGGCCGAATCGCTGGATGTGCCCTGCCTGCCGCAGATCGGCGATCTGCTGGAGTCCGGTCTGGCCAAAGCCGCCATCGTCGCCACGCCGAACGAAACGCACCTGCCGGTCAGCGCGGCCCTGCTGCGCGCCGGACTGCCGGTTCTGCTGGAAAAGCCGGTGGCCGAAAGCCTGTCTTCGGCGCTGGACCTGATCGCGGTGGCGGATGAAACCGGCGTGCCGCTTCTGGTGGGCCATCACCGGCGCCACAATCCGATCATCCGCGCCGCCCGGGAGGCGATTGCCGCGGGCCGGATCGGGGATCTGGTCATGGCCACCGTGACCTGCAGCCTTGCAAAACCCCAGAGTTACTTTGACGCGGCCTGGCGCCGCAACCCGGGCGCGGGCGGCCCGCTGCTGATCAATCTTGTGCATGAGATTGATCTTCTGCGGCATTTCTTCGGTGAGATCGCGCATGTGCAGGCCACCGCCTCGCATGACCGGCGCGGCTTTGCGGTCGAGGATACCGCGGCCGTCACCGTCAGCTTTGCCCGCGGCGGGCTGGCCACGCTTTGCATCTCGGATGCGGCGGTCGGCCCCTGGGCATGGGACCTGTCGGCGGGCGAAAACCCGGCGCGGTTCCCCGCCCATCCGGTGACCCCGCATCTATACTGCGGCTCGGCCGCGGGGCTGTCGCTGCCGGATCTGGCGCTGTGGCAACCGCCCGGCGCCCCGGACTGGACCGTGCCGCTTCAGCCGCAGCGGCTGGAGGTCACGCCCGGCGATCCCTATCGCGCACAGCTGGAGCATTTTGCCGATCTGATCCGCCACGGCGGCAGGCCGCTGGTCTCCGTGCGCGATGCCACGGCGAACCTGATCGTGCTGGATGCCATCGCCCGCGCCGCGGCAAGCGGACAGCGCGTTGCGGTTGACCTTTCGCCGCTGGGACCTGAAACCTGAAGCAGGTTCAGCATCGGAAAACAGGTCATGAGCAGCGTTCTCGAAAAATCTCTGGCGATCGTAGAGCTTCTGGTCGATCACCCGGCCGGGATGCCGGTGTCGGCCATCGCGGCGGCGACGGATCAGCCCGCCAGCGGAGTGCACAGGACGCTGCAGGAACTGGCCCGTCTGGGCTATGTCCGCCAGTTGCAGGCGCAGGGCGACTATGCCCTTACGATCAAGCTGCCTGCCATGGGGCTGGGTTTCATCGGCCGCGCCGGCATCACCGATGTGGCGCAGCCGATCCTGGATGCGCTGGCCGCCGACAGTGGGGAGCTGGTGCGGCTTTCGGTCATCGACAGGGACCGGCTGATCTGGGTGGCCGTGGCACAGGGCGCGACCCGCGGGCTGCGCTATGATCCCGGTCAGGAACAGGGGGTCGTCGTCCATCTGGCCAGTTCGGCCGGGGGCAAGGCCTGGCTTTCGGCCATGAGTGACGAGGAGGCGCTGCTTCTTGTCGGTGCGCAGGGGCTGACCCGGCAGGCGGATGGACAGGGCCAGAATGCGCCGCGCAGCCTTGGCCTGCTGATCGAGCAGCTGGCCGAGGCGCGGGCGCGCGGCTATGCCACCGCGGTGGACAGCTATATCGCCGGCATGGCCGCGATGGCGGTTCCGGTGCGCTATCGCGGCGACGGGCCGGTGCTGGGCTGTCTGTCCATTGCGGGCCCGGCGGTGCGGATGAATGCCGAACGGATGATGCAACTGGCCGGGCGGCTGCAACTGGCCGCGACCGAGCTGGGCGCAGCCGCGGCGGGATCGAAATTCTTTCAGGCGAATGTGCGGGCGCTGGATGCGCTGCCCGGGCGGTCTGGCGCATGATCTGGCGTCCGTCCCGGCAGGCCTCCGCGCGGAAGCGGGGTTGAATGGAGCGGACGGACGGGCACGTCATCCAATGTGATGTGCTGGTGATCGGATCGGGGGCTGCGGGGCTGACCGCTGCGGTGACGGCGGCGGAACTGGGCCTGCGCGTCGTGGTCGCCGAGAAAGAGCCGCAGTTCGGCGGCACCAGCGCCTGGTCGGGCGGCTGGCTGTGGATCCCGCGCAATCCGCTTGCGCGCGCCGCCGGGATTGACGAACCGCCGGAAGAGCCGATGCGCTATCTGCAAAGCGAGCTGGGCAACCGGGCAGGCGACCCGCGGCTGCCGGTGTTCCTGCAAAACGGGCCAGAGATGGTGCAATTCCTGCAGGACCGCGCCGGAATGCGCTGGATCGACGGCAACCGGGTGCCGGATTTCCACGAAACGCCGGGGGCGGGGAAAGGCGGGCGTTCGGTCTCGGTCCTGCCCTATGACGGGCGGGGGCTGGGTCACTGGATCCACCGGCTGAAGCCGCCGCTGCCTGCGGCGAGCCTTTGGGGTTCGGGGCTCGGTCCCGCGCCCGACCTGCGGCATTTCTTCGATGCGACCCGCAAGCCTGCTTCGGCCCTTTATGTGGTGAAACGGGTGCTGGGCATCTGGCGCGACCGGTTGCTGCACGGCCGCCCCATGCGGCTGGCCAATGGGAATGCGCTGGTGGCGCGGCTAATGCGGGCGGCGCTGGACCGGGGCGTCACGCTGCTGCACAGCGCGCCCGCGGTGGCGCTGCTCCGCGACGGGGACCGCATCACCGGCGCGCGGTTGGCCATGCCCGAAGGTGAAATGCAGGTGCGGGCCGCCCGCGGGGTGGTCCTTGCCGCGGGCGGGTTCCCGCACGACCCGGAGCGGCTGGCCAGCTGGGCCGGTGCCGCGGGCGGGCGCGACCATCATTCCGCTGCCCCGCCTTCGAACACCGGCGACGGGCTGCGGCTGGCCGAGGCGGCGGGCGCCACGACCGACAGTACATTGGCATGGAACATGGCCATGGCGCCGGTCAGCCGCCTGCCCAATGGCGATGGCAGCTTCACCAACTTCCCCCATCTGATCGAACGCGCAAAGCCCGGCATCATCGCCGTGACGCCCGCGGGGCAGCGCTTCGTGTCCGAGGCGGACAGCTATCACGGTTTCATGCGGGCGCTGATCGGCGCCACGCCGCCGGGCGAATATCCGACCTGCTGGCTGATCGCCGACCACAAGGCGCAGCGCCGCTGGGGCCTTGGCGCGGCCAAGCCCTTTCCCTTCCCCTTGGGCCGTGCGGTGCAGTCCGGCTATCTGAAATGGGGCCGCACGCTGGACGAACTGGCGCGGGCCTGCGGCCTGCCCCCCGCCGCGCTGGCAGAGACGGTGGCGCGCTTCAATGCAGGTGCGGCGCAGGGCCGCGACCCTGACTTCCATCGTGGCGAAAGCCTTTACAACCGGGTGCAGGGCGATGCGGAGCATGACCCCAACCCCTCGCTCGCCCCGCTGACCAAGGGGCCGTTCTATGCGGTGCAGATCGTTCCCGGCAGCCTTGGCAGCTTTGCCGGGCTGAAGACCGACGCCGCGTCCCGCGTATTGGACGGCACGGGCACCCCGATCCCCGGCCTCTTTGCCGCGGGCAACGACATGGCCTCCATCATGGGGGGCCACTATCCGGCCGGAGGCATCACCCTTGGTCCCGGCATGACCTTCGCTTACATCGCCGGCCGCGTTCTGGCCGGCCAGCCCGTTCCGGGCCTGACAGAGGAGAGCTGACATGAGCTATTATGAGATTGCCACGCTGGACACGGTGATTTTCGGCGCCGGAAAAGCCGCGGCGGGCATTCAGGACTGGCTGGCCGCAGGCGCGGGGCGTTTTCTGGGCGCATGGGGCACCGACATCGGCACGCTGAACCGCGTCTTCCTGCTGCGCGGCTTCGACAGCCTTGACCAGATGATGACCGAACGCGAGCGCGCGTTGCGCAGCGATAACCCCTTTGGCTGCACCGAACATCTGATCCGGCTGACGATGGAAAGCTACCGCGCCTTCGACTTCCTGCCGCCGGTGGAGCCGGGCAGCTTTGGACCGATCTACGAATTCCGTACCTACAAGACGCGGATCAACGGCATCATGCCCACCATGGGCAAATGGGCCGAGGCTGTCCCCCCGCGTGAGGCCTATTCGAAACTGACCGTCGCCATGTATGGCCTGGATGGTGAACCGCGTGTTACCCAGATCTGGCCCTATGCCAGCCTTGCCGACCGCAGCGCCGCCCGCGCGCAATCGGTGGCTGATGGCAAATGGCCGCCCAAGGGCGGGCCGGACTGGCTGTCGCCCGACATGACCAGCCAGATCGCTTTGCCCCTCCCCTTCTCTCCGCTGAAGTGAGTGTCATGACCCATCCGCTTTCGCTGGCCTTCCTGACCACGTTCGAGGTTGGCCCCGTCGAGGCCGTGAAGGTCGCGGCCGAAACCGGCTATCAGATGGTGGGGCTGCGCATCCTGCCCGCCGCCGCCGCGGGGGAACCGGCCTATCCCCTGCTGACCGATGACCGCGACCTGGCCGAAGTCCGCGCCGCGCTGGCCGATACCGGCGTGACCGTGGGCGATGTCGAGATCATCCGCCTGAAGGCGGAGCCTGACTGGGATCTCTTCGCGCGGTTCTGCGACCGCTGCGAGGCTTTGTCCGCTCGCCACGTTCTGGTGGCGGGTGACGACACCGACCGCGCCCGGCTGACCGACAGTTTCGCCCGGTTCTGCGAATTGTCAGCCCCGCACCGGCTGACCGCAGATCTGGAGTTCATGCCCTGGACCGCGGTGCCCGACCTGACCGCCGCGCTGGAGATCGTCACCGCGGCCGGGGCCGCAAATGGCGGGGTGCTGGTCGATGCGCTGCATTATGACCGCTCCGCCACCACGCTGGACCAGATCGCCGCCTTGCCCCGCGATCGGGTGAACTACGTCCAGTTCTGTGACGGCGCCGTGCCCTATGACCCCAGTGACGAGGGGCTGATCCGCATCGCCCGGGGCGAACGGCTGTTCCCGGGGCAGGGCGGCATCGACATGATCGGGCTGGCCCATGCCATCCCCGAGGGCGTGACCGTCAGTGTCGAGGTGCCGCACCGCGCGCTGGCGGAAAAGCTGGATGCCCGGGCGCGGGCGGAAATGGCCATTGCGGCCACCCGCGGCATCCTGCGCGCGGCCGGGCGTTAGGCCGGATTTCCCCTTGCCCCCCGCGGGGCAGGATCGGATAGGCTGACGGCATGACCGAACTTACGCTTCGTCAGGTCGAGGTGATCCGCGCCGTGATGCTGGCCGGGACGATTCAGGGCGCGGCGCGTCTGCTGAACGTCTCGGCGCCCGGCATTTCGCGGCTGGTGAAACATACCGAGGATGTCCTGAAAATCCGTTTGTTCGAGCGGAAGGAAGGCCTGTTCGTCCCCGCGCCCGAAGCGCATGGCATCTTTGAAATGGTCCTGCGCCTGCACCGGCAGATGGAGAACCTGAACCACGCGGTGACCGCCCTGCAAAAAGGCGGCGACACGCGGTTGTCCTTTGCCTGTGCGCCCTCCATCGCACAGTTCATTGCCGCGCGGGCCATCCGGTCGGTGCGTCAGCAATTCCCCGATCTGTTCATCGACCTGAACATCCTGAAGATCGAAGAGACCGCGGATTATCTGCTGCTGGAGCGGGGGGAGTTCGTCATCCTGTCCTCTCCCATGGACAATCCGGCCATCGAAAGCGCGCCTCTGGCGCAGGGACGGCTGGTCGCCGTGGTGCCCGAAGGCCACCCTCTGGCCGAAAAGCCCGCAATCTCGGTCCATGATCTGGCGGCCGAGGATTTCGTGGGTGTCGATCCGGACGATCCCTATGGCGCGATTCTGGCCCGCCCGTTTCGCGAAGCCGGGATCACCCCGCGTTATACGATGCGCGGCCGGTTTGCGCAGACCGTGGTCAGCCTGGTGCGCCACGGGCTGGGCGTGGCGGTGATCGACGAATTTTCCGTGGCCGAGGTCTATATGCCCGGCCTCGTCCGCCGCCCGCTGGCCGAAAAGACCGAGGTTTCGGCCTGGGTGGTGCAGCGCAAGGGGCGGGCTTTGTCCAGCTTTGCCGATCATGCGATCACCTGCTTTCGGCGTGAACTGACGCGCGCGGTGCAGCGGGCGGACTGGAAGCACTGATCAGCCCGCCTTCGCCTCCGGCATCCGGGGGGCAAGCTGGCGGGCGATTTCCTCGAACGCCGCCAGACCGGGGGCCGAGGCGCTTTGCCGGCGGGTGATGCCCACGGCCCCCGACATGAACCGGGCGCCCAGCTGAAACTCGATCAGCATGCCGCGCTCCAGCTCTTCGGCCACCACCCCGCGCGAGATGAACCACAGCGCATCCGAGGCCAGACAGATGCCGCGGCCCACGGCCAGCGACACGGTTTCCACTGCGGGCTGGATGCCCACCAGCCCCAGAGAGGCGAGGTAGTCATTCACCGGCCGCCGGATCAGTGCGTTTTCCGGCGGCAGGATCAGGGCCGAGGCCTTCAGCGCCTCGGTCACCGGGCGGGCCGCCATCGGATGCTCCCGGCGCCCGACCAGAAGCACGTCTTCCTCGTACAGGTGTTCGAAGCTGAGCCCCGGCATTTCCGACACATCCGGCAGGCGGCCGACCATCAGGTCGATCCCGCCATCGCGCAAAAGGCGGATCAGGTGGTGATGCGGCCCGGTTTCGACGCGCAGCAGGATTTCCGGCCGCAATTCACGGAACCGCAGCATCACGGCAGGCACCATCCGCGTGGCCGCCGTGGGCAGGACCCCGATCCGCAGCGACCCGCTGGTGCCCGGCCGCAGCGCCGCCGCCCCCGCTTCCAGCGATTCCAGCGCCAGCGCCGCATGGCGGCGGAAAAGCCGCCCGCCCTCGGTCAGGACCAGCCGCCGCTTCTGCCGCAGGAACAGGGGCTGGCCCAGCAGATCCTCCAGCTCGGCCAGGGTACGCGACAGGGCAGGCTGTGAAATCCCCTGCGCGCGGGCCACAGAAGACAGCCCGCCTTCGGCCGCGATCTCCAGAAATGCGCGGATGTGGCGCAGCTTCACCCCCGGATGCATAACTGTGGGTTTATCCATTATCGCGCGCTTTGCATTATCCAAACCGATTTTCCCGTGCGAAATTATGGAAGAGTGGAGGGTCTCATGCAAGTTCTCATCCGCCCCTGGGGGGCGATGCACTATTTCTGTGACGGTGCGGAAGACGGGCCTTGCGTGGTTTTCGCCAATTCCCTTGGCACTGATCTGCGGTTGTGGGACCCGGTTCTGCCGCTTTTACCCCCCGGCCTGCGGACGATCCGCTATGACAAGCGCGGCCATGGCCTGTCGGATACAGGGCCGGAAGGTCCGGTCACGCTGGACGATCTGGCACAGGATGCCATCGCCCTGATCGAGGCGACGGCCGGCGGGCGTCCGGTGGTCTTTGTCGGCCTGTCGATCGGCGGGCTGATCGCACAGGCGGTGGCTGCGGCCCGCCCCGATCTGATCCGCGCGCTGATCCTGTCCAACACCGCGGCAAAACTGGGCACGGCCGAAAGCTGGCAGGCGCGGATTGCCGCCGTGCAGGCGCAGGGTCTGGCCGGGATCGCCGATGCGGTGATGGAACGCTGGTTCGCGCCCGCCTTCCGCGCCACGCCCGCGCTGGCGCCTTGGCGCAATATGATGATCTGCACACCCGCCGCGGGCTATACCGCCGCCTGTGCCGCATTGGCCGGGGCCGACCAGACCGCGGCCACCGCCGCGCTGCGGCTGCCGGTGCTGGTGATCGCGGGCGGAGCAGACGGCGCCTCGCCGCCGGATGTGGTGCGCGCGACGGCCGATCTCATCCCCGGCGCCCTGTGGCACCTGATCCCCGATGCCGGCCATCTGCCCTGTGTCGAGACCCCCGAAGACTGGGCCGCGGCTGTCGCGGCTTTCCTGCAGGAACATGCAAGATGAGCGATACCTACACCGATGGCATGGCAACCCGGCGCCGGGTCCTGGGCGCTGCCCATGTTGACCGCGCCGAATCCGAAAAGACCGATTTCGACAGCCCCTATCAGGCGCTGATCACCGAGGCTGCCTGGGGCCATGTCTGGTCCCGCAAAACCATATCGCCGCGTGAACGTTCCATGCTGACCATTGCCCTTCTGGCAGGTCTGGGCAACGATCACGAACTGGCCATGCACATCCGTGCCACCGCGAACACGGGCGCCTCGCCCGATGACGTGCTGGAGGCGCTGTTGCATGTGGCCATTTACGCCGGCGTCCCCCGCGCGAACCATGCCATCAAGATAGCGAAGGAGACGTTCGCAATGATGAACGCCGAAAGAGAGGGGGACGCATGACCCTTTCCAATTCCACCGACCGGGGACCGCTGTTCTTCCGGGACCGCGACTGGCACCCGGCTGCCTATACGCCGGGCTACAAGACCTCGATGACCCGGGCGCCGTTCCGGCCGCTGGTCGCGCTCGGCTCCACCCTGTCAGAAGAGACCGGCCCCGCCTTCGGCCAGTCGATGATCGGGGCGCTGGACAACAACCTCATCATGAACTTCACCGGCCAGCCCGCCATTGGCGAGCGGATCATCATGCATGGCCGCGTGCTGGATGAGAATGGCCGCGGCGTGCCCAATGTCCTTCTGGAGATGTGGCAGGCCAATGCCGGCGGGCGCTACCGCCACAAGAAGGATGGCTATGCCGCGCCGCTGGATCCGAATTTCGGCGGCTGCGGCAGGACGCTGACCGGGCCCGACGGCAGCTATGAATTCCTGACCATCCGGCCGGGTGCCTATCCCTGGCCGAACCATGTGAACAACTGGCGGCCCATGCATATCCACTGGTCGGTGTTCGGATCGGGCTTCGGGCAGCGGCTGATCACCCAGAACTATTTCGAAGGCGATCCGCTGATCGACCTTTGCCCGATCGTCAACACCATCGGCAAGAAAGAGGCCATCGGCGCGCTGGTCGCGGCTTTGGACATGAACCGGGCGATCCCGATGGATTGCCTGGCCTACAAGTTCGACATCGTGCTGCGCGGCCGCCGCCAGTCCTTCTTTGAAAACCGCAAGGAGGGGATGTGATGGTGCAGCGCCTCGACTACTTGAAGGAAACCCCGTCGCAGACCGCCGGCCCCTATGTGCATATCGGGCTGACCCCCAATGCACTGGGCAATCCCGGGATCTACCCCGAGGATCTGGGCCGTTCCCCCATCCGCGATGGCGCGAAGGGCGAACGGATCACCCTGACCGGCCGCGTGATCGACGGGGCGGGGATGATCCTGCGCGACGCCCTGTTCGAAACCTGGCAGGCCGATGCGGCCGGAATCTATCCCGCGAACGACCCGCGGGGCACGGCCGACCCCAATGTCACCGGCTGGGCCCGGGTGGCGGCGGATTTCGACACCGGGATCTGGCGGCTGGAGACGATCAAGCCCGGCCGTGTGCCCTTCCCGGACGGACGGCTGATGGCACCGCATATCGCGGTCTGGCTGGTCGCGCGCGGCATCAACCTTGGCCTGCAGACCCGGATCTACTTCGGGGATGAGCCAGAGGCCAATGCCGCCTGCCCGGTCCTGAACCGGATCGAGCATGTGGAACGCCGCGCCACTCTGGTGGCGGCGAAGACCGGACCGGGGGAATACAGCCTCGACTTCCGCCTTCAAGGCGAAGGCGAGACGGTGTTCTTCGACATCTGATCCACCCTATGTGACCCGCCATGACCAAGCCCTGCATCCTCTGCGTCGCCATCACCGGATCGCTGCCCACCAAGGCGGACAATCCGGCCGTGCCGGTTTCGATCGCCGAGCAGATCGAATCCACCCACGAAGCCTTTGAGGCGGGGGCCAGCATCGCGCATTGCCATGTGCGCGATGATGCGGGGCAGCCCACATCCGACCCCGCGCGCTTTGCCGCGCTGATGGAGGGGCTGGCGAAACATTGCCCGGGCCTGATCGTCCAGCTGTCCACCGGCGGACGGTCCGGGGCCGGGCAGGCAAGGGGCGGCATGCTGCCCCTTCGCCCCGACATGGCCTCACTTTCGGTGGGGTCGAACAACTTTCCGACCCGCGTCTACGAAAACCCGCCCGATCTGGTTGATTGGCTGGCCTCGGAAATGCTGCGCCATGAGGTCAAGCCCGAGATCGAGGCTTTTGACCTGTCGCATGTCGTGCAGGCCGCCAGAATGCAGCAGGATGGCCGCCTGAAAGGCCCGCTCTACGTGCAGTTCGTCATGGGCGTGAAAAACGCCATGCCCGC
Organism: Neotabrizicola sp. VNH66; assembly: GCF_049445895.1. Lineage (NCBI taxonomy): Bacteria > Pseudomonadati > Pseudomonadota > Alphaproteobacteria > Rhodobacterales > Paracoccaceae > Neotabrizicola > Neotabrizicola sp. VNH66. Next base: position 85,002 of record NZ_JBMSDW010000014.1, on the reverse strand, counting down.
GGATGAGCGCATCCTTGATTTCTATATCGAGACGCTGGCGCGGCTGGCCCCCGGTGCCGAATGGTGCGCAGCCGGGATCGGGGCGGCGCAGATCACGCTGAACGAATGGGCCATCGCCAAGGGCGGCCACACCCGCACCGGGCTGGAGGACAATGTCCGGCTGGACCGGGTGACACTGGCGCCGTCGAACGCCGCACTGGTGCGCCGCGCCGCGGATCTCTGCGAACGCCATGACCGCCCCGTCGCTACATGGCAACAGGCCCGGCAGATCCTTGGGCTGCGGATGCTGCAACAGGGCTGATCCTTTCCTCTTCATCTGTTCTCAAATATCCTCGGGGGGTCCGGGGGGCAGACGGCCCCCCGGCCTTTCCGCCAAAGACCGAAGGCCGATCCATGCCCGCCTCTCCCGCCGACAGCGCGCTTTACCGTGGCGTGTTCTCTGACGATGAAACCGCGGCGCTGTTCACCGACAGCGCGGAAATCCGCGCCATGCTGCTGGTCGAGGGCACGCTTGCCCGAGTGCAGGGACGGCTCGGGCTGATCCCGGAGACCGCCGCCGCCTTCATCGACCGCTCCGCGCGGGAGGTGCAGATCGACCCGGCGGCGCTGGCCGGGGAAACGGCCACCAATGGCGTGCCGGTGCCCGCGCTGGTCAGCGCCTTCCGCAAGGCGATGCAGGCGCCCGAACATGCGCAATATCTGCATTGGGGCGCCACCAGTCAGGACATCATGGAAACCGCGCAGAACCTGCGGTTGCGTCGTGTTCTGGCAATCTGGGACGGGCGGCTGGCTGCGCTGGCGCAGGCGCTCGGGGCTCTGGCCCGCGCCCATGCCGATCTGCCGATGGCCGCGCGGACCTACGGACAAGTGGCCACACCCACCAGTTTTGGCGCGGTGATCGCGGGCTGGGGACATCCCGTGCTGCGCCACCGTGAGCGGCTGGCCGCGCTGTCGCCGCAGGTTGCCACCGTCTCTCTGGGCGGGGCGGCGGGCACTTTGTCGGCCATGGGGGCCGAGGGTCCGGCGGTGCGCGCGGCCTTGGCCGAGGCGCTGGATCTGGCCGACCCCGGCCACAGCTGGCATGCCGAGCGGGACCGGACCGGCGCCTTTGCCGGCTGGATGGCGGGACTGACCGCCACCTTGGGCAAGCTGGGCGAAGATCTGATCCTCATGGCGCAGTCCGGCATTGAAGAGATCAGGATTGAGGGCGCGGGCGGATCATCCACCATGCCGCAAAAGCAGAACCCGGTCGGCCCCTCTGTCCTTGTCGCGCTGGCGCGGCACTGCGGGGCGCTGGCCGCGGTGGTGCAGGGCGCAGGGCTGCACCGCCAGCAGCGCGACGGCGCGGCGTGGTTCGCCGAATGGCTGTCGCTGCCGCAGCTGTGCATCCTGACCGGGCGCGCGCTGGCGTTGGCGCTGGAGCTTGCGGGACGGATCGCGCCACAACCCGCGGCGATGGCGCACAATCTGGACGACGGCTCCGGCCTGATCCATGCCGAGGCCCTGTCCTTCGCGCTGGCCCGCCACCTGCCGCGGCCCGAGGCGCAGGCGCGGATCAAGGCGCTCTGCGCCAACGCGCGTCCGGGCGGCCCGTCGCTGCAAACGCTGGCGGCCGAGGCGTTTCCCGGGCTGGACCTGTCGGCTGCGGGGCTTGGCACCGCGCCGGATGAGGCGCGGGCCTTTGCCGAAGCCGCGGGCGCCTAAAGCCGGCCCATCACCCCGCGCAGATAGGACAGGCTTTCGGCCACCGCCTCCGCCTCGGTGCCATAGCCGGGGGAAAGCCAGTCGATTTCCACCGCCAGCACCCCGGTATACCCCTGCGCCTTCAACTCGCGCAGGGCGAAATCAAGGTCGATCACCCCGCGGCCTGCGGGCACGCTGGGCCAGAAGGCCATGGTGGCCGGATCGCCGCCGCGCGCCTCGATATCCTTGATGTGGGTGGCCTTGGCATAGGGGGCCAGCCGGCGGATCACCGCCTTGGGGTTTTCATACATCCGCAGATTGTTGGCCGTATCCAGACAGACGCCAAGATGGTCTGATCCGATGGTCTCGATCAAATCCACCATCTCTTCGGCCAGCAGGTCGATGTGGTTTTCCACCGCCAGCACCACGCCCGCCGCCTTGGCCTCGCGCACCAGAGGGTCCAGAAGGGGCAGCAGCGCGGCCTTGTGATCGGCCCAAAGCGCAGGACGGGTGCCGCGACCGCCAGCGCAGATGCGCATGACGCGGGCCCCCACGGCGGCCGCATCGGCAAGGCTCGCGCGCGCGTCGTCCAGCGCCTGCGGGGCCGCGCCGGACTGCAGCCCGCGCGGATGGCCCCAGGCCCAGACCCGATCCAGCCCCGCACGGTCCAGCCGGGCAGCCAAAGCGGTGGTCAATTCCCGGTCGCCCACCGGCAGGAAACAGCTTTCCAGCGACACCGCCTCGGCCCCAAGGTCGCAGGAAAGGTCGATGAAATCCCAGACCGTCATGCCGCGGTCGGGCGCAGTTTCCAGCCCCGCATAAAGTTCGCCGAAATAGCGGTGGAAGCTGTAGGCGTCGATGCCGAGTTTCATGAAGTATCCGTTCGTTATGCTGTGGTCTGCGGACCGAAGACGCCCAGCGAAAGCGCCTGATCCACGCCCCCCTGAAGATGGCGGCGCAACAGCGCCACCGCCTCCGGCACATCCCGCGCGAGCGCCGCCTCTTTCAGCGCCAGATGTTCGGGGCGCGAGGCGGCGGGCCGGAAGGCCAGCGCAATCATCTGATAGCGCAGGTATTTGTCGAAAACCTCGGCATGGGTCTGCATCAGCACCCGCGATCCGCAGGCCGCGATCAGCGCCTGATGGAACTGCCAGTCACTCTTGCGCCAGGCGATGATTTCCGACGCATCCCCCGCCTCCAGCCGCAATTCGTGGCTGTCCAGCCGGTGATGGGCGGCGATCACCTCGGCCTCCCATTCCAGCGTGCCTTGGGCGAAACTCAGCGCCAGCGCGTGCTCCTCGATCAACAGGCGCAGGGCGGCGATCTCATGCAACCCCTCGGCCGAGATGGGCGAGACTTCGAAGCCGCGCTGACCCTCGGCCAGCACGAAGCCATCCGCCGTCAGCCGCGACAACGCCTCACGCAGGGTGCTGGCGCCCGCCGCATAATCCTCTTTCAGCTGGTCCAGCCGCAGACGCTGGCCGGGGCGCAGGCGACCCATGATGATATCGCTGCGCAGACGTTGATAGATCGTCGCGCCAACGGTTTCGCGCCCCGTCAGCTCTGCCGGGTCCTGTGGCGAGGCGAGTGTCATGCCGCGGCCCCCGGGGATTTACCGAACAACCCGTTCTGCACCGTATAGTCGATGCAGGCGCCGATATGATCCCGCAACAGCGCGCGGGCGTGGTCTGCATCGCGATCCAGCGCGGCGGCCAGAAGGGCGTTGTGTTCTTCCGCCGCCACCGTGCCGCGGAACATCACCAACAGGACCTGATAGCGCAGGAAGCGGTCAAAGATCCGTTCATGCGCGGCCAGCAGTTCCGCCGACCCGCAGGCCGAGATCAGCGCCACGTGGAATTCGCGGTCATAGCGCTTCCAGCGGGCGGTGTCGCTGCGGTCCCCGGCCAGCATCCGCGCCTCCATCCGGGCCAGCTTGTGATGGGCACCCACGACGGCCGCCTCCCATTCCAGATCGCCCGCGGCGAAAGAAGGACCGACGGCATGGCATTCCAGCAGGATGCGCATCTCGGAAATCTCGCGCAGGTCACGGGCCGAAATCGGGGCAACCTCGAATCCCTTCTGTGCCTCGAACAGGATCAGCCCCTCGGCCACCAGCCGGGCCAGCACCTCGCGCAGGGTGGTGACGCTGACATCGTAATCGTCGCGCAGCCGCTCCAGCCGCAGCTTGCCGCCCGGGGGCAGGTGGCCGAACAGGATATCGTCCCGCAAACGCCTGTGGGTCATCTCGCCCGGCGGGGCGCCGGGGGGCTGTGCCGCGATCATCTTCCGTCCTCCTGCCCGCAGTGAAGCTGAACCCCCGCGCAAGCGCAAGATACACGTTCATCCGCATATCATATGGTGATTTCAAAAATATCATATGAAACATGAATCAATGGTTGATCGAAGAAAGCTCCGATGGCAGTCTTGCCTCAGGCCGGCCGCTGGGGAGAGCGGTATCGCCGTTCAGGGAGGAACATATGACCATCAAAGTGACGCGGCGCAGCTTTGCCGCCCTTGGGGCTGCCGTTCTGGCGACGCCCTTCGTGTCCCGGATCGCCCATGCGCAGGACCCGGTGAAAATCCGTTTTTCTGCCGTGTTTTCCGAGCAGGACATCCGGGCTGAGATGATGAAGAAATTCGTCGAAGGCATCGGCCCCGGCTTCGCCTATGAAGGTTTTTACGGCGGTGTGCTGTTCAAGCAGGGGACAGAGCTGGTTGCCCTGCAGCGCGGCAATCTGGAAATGTCGAACATCGCGCCGCAGGATGTGTCCAATCAGGTGCCGGCATGGTCGGCGCTGACCTCGGGCTATCTGTTCCGCGATTCGGCACATCTGACAGCGTTTTTCGCCAGCGATGCCGGCACCGAGATGAAGGCGCTGGCCGAAGACCAGCTTGGGATCAAGATCCTGGGGCCGACCTTCTATGGCACCCGTCAGGTGGGTCTTTCGACCACCAAGAAGATCAGCACCCCCGCCGATATGGCCGGGATCAAGCTGCGGATGCCGGGCGGCGAGGCGTGGCAGTTCCTGGGTCAGGCGCTTGGCGCCAACCCCACGCCGATGGCCTATGCCGAGGTCTACACCGGCCTGCAGACCGGCGCGATCGACGGGCAGGACAATCCGCTGCCCAATGTCGAGAACATGAAGTTCTACGAGGTGATGAAGCAGATCGTGCTGACCTCGCACCTTGTGGCCTTCGACCTGCTGACGATGTCGGGCAAGGTCTGGTCGGCGCTGTCGGATGAGCAGAAGGCCGCGGTCCAGAAAGCCGCCGATGACGCCATCGCCTTCTCGACCGCCGAGCATGTGAAGCGCGAGGAGGAGCTTGCCAAAACCATGACGGAGCGGGGGCTGGACGTCTATACCCCGGATGTCGAGGCGTTCCGCGCCCATGTGCAGAAGGCCTATCTCGAGTCCGATCTGGCGAAAGACTGGCCCGAAGGGCTGATCGACCGGATTTCCGCCCTCTGATCCCCGCATTCCGCGTGGCCCCGGATCGGGGCCGCGCTTTCCGTCTCCGAGGTCGCCCCATGCCCCTTGCAAGGCTTTCCGCGTGGCTGCGCCGCCGCGCCGAGGACGTTATGGTCCTGATGCTTCTGGCGATGTTTCTGGTGTTCCTGCTTCAGATCGTGTCGCGCTATCTCCTGAACCTGCCGATGGGCTGGACGCATGAGGTTTCTGTGGTGCTGTGGATCTGGCTGGTGCTGTTCGGCGCCGCCTTCGTGATCCGCGATGCCGAGGAGATGCGCTTTGATCTGGTCTATGCCGCCGTGGGCGCGCGGACGCGCCGGGTCTTCGCGCTGATCACCGCCGCGGTGACCGTCATCGCCTTCGTATGGTCGATGCCCGCAACCTGGGATTACGTCACCTTCATGAAGGTCGAGAAATCGGCCTATCTGCGCATCCGCTTTGACTGGCTTTACGCGATCTATGTCGTCTTCGCGGTCGCCATGATCGTCCGTTACCTCTGGGTCGGCTTCCGCGCCATCTATGGCCACGGTCCCGAAGCCTATGACCCCACCAAGGCGAGTTCCGGCGTATGAATCTGACCAACCCCTTCTCGCTGACCATTTTCGCCATCACCGCATTGGCGCTGCTGGGCCTGCCCATCGGCCTGTCGATGATCGTCGGCTCTGTCGGTTATCTGTGGATGTCCGGCATGGATATGGGCACCGCGGCCGAGCAGTTCCTGAACGGGATGTATTCCAACTACATCATCCTTGCCGTGCCGCTGTTCATCTTCGCGGCCGAGATCATGAACTCCGGCTCCATGACCGAACGTCTGCTGCGGTTCTGCAACGTGCTGGTCGGGCATATGCGCGGCGGTCTGGCGCAGATCAACGTCGTGCAATCGCTGATCTTCGCGGGCATGTCCGGATCGGCCATCGCCGATGCCGCAGGCTCGGGCCGGATGATGCAGAACATGATGACGCGGGATAACCGCTATACGCCGTCCTATGCCGCCGCGCTGACGGCGGTGACGGCGGTGATCGGGCCGATCCTGCCGCCCTCGATCCCGATGGTGGTCTATGCGCTCGTCTCCGATGCCTCCATCGGCTACCTGTTCCTCGCCGGTGTGGTGCCCGGGCTGGTCATGACCGCGATGCAGATGGTTCAGGTCGCCTGGGACGCGCGGCGCAAGAACTTCCCGGTGGAGGAACGGGTGCCGATGCGGGATATCCCCCGCGTGACCTGGCAGGCCTTCCCGACGCTTTTGATGCCGGTGATCCTGCTGGGCTGCATCTACTCCGGTGTGACCACACCGACCGAGGCCGCCGCCCTTGCCGCCGCCTATGCCGTTCTGGTCTCCACCGTGATTTACCGCAGCCTGACCTGGCGCGAGGGCTACAACGCCGTGCTGATCTCGGCCAAGACCTCGGCCTCGATCGGGATGATGATCGGGGGCGCGCTGGTCTTCAACTATGTCGTCACCGTCGAGAATATCCCCGAAACCCTGCGCGCCCTGCTGCAGGGGTGGGAGCTGACGCCGCTGCAATTCTTGCTGCTGGTAAACGTGATCCTGCTGGTTCTGGGCTGTGTGCTGGAGGGGACGGCGGTTCTCCTGATCATCGTGCCGGTCTTCATCCCGGCCGCGCAGGCGCTTGGCATCGACCTTGTGCATTTCGGCGTGGTCGTGGTGGTGAACATCATGCTGGGGCTGGTGACGCCGCCCTATGGCCTGCTCCTCTTCATCATGACGAACATCTCCGGTTCGCCCATGAAGGACATCATCCGCGACTGCCTGCCTTTCCTTGCCTGGATGGTGCTTTGCCTTGGGCTGATCACCTTCTTCCCCGACCTCGTGCTGTGGCTGCCCCGCATGGCGGGTTATGCCGGCTGACCTTTGGTGACCTGAATGACAATCTACATCCTGAACGGCCCCAACCTGAACCGGCTGGGCAAGCGCGAACCCGAAATCTATGGCCATACCACCTTGGCCGAGGTGGAGGCCTGGTCGCGCGAGGCGGCGGGCGATCATCCGGTGGAATTCCACCAGACCAACGCCGAATTCCAGCTGATCGACTGGGTGCATGAGGCCATTGATGCAAAGGCCGCCGGGTTGATCATCAATCCGGCCGGCCTGACCTTCACCTCGGTTCCGGTGATGGATGCGCTGAAGATGTTCACCGCGCCGAAAATCGAGCTGCATATCTCCAACATCCATGCGCGCGAGGCGGTCTATCACCGGTCCCTGATGTCGCCGGTGGTGACGGCGGTGATCGCGGGGCTGGGCCCGAACGGCTACCGCGTGGCGGTGCGGGCGCTTCTGGACCTGATCGGCTGAGATCATGGCCGGGAAACTCCGTGTCGGTCTGATCGGCGCAGGCATCCAGCAGTCGAAATCACCCTTTCTGCATATGGAGGAGGCGCGGGCGCAGGGCCTGCCCCTCAGCTATGAGCTGATCGACCTGACCGCCCGCGGCCTTGGGCCGGAGGCGCTGCCGGACCTGCTGGCCGGGGCCGAGACACAGGGTTTTGCGGGCGTGAACATCACCCATCCCTGCAAGCAACGGGTGATCCCGCTGCTGGATGAGCTGTCCGAGGATGCCGCCCAGCTGGGTGCGGTGAACACCGTTCTGTTCCGCGACGGGCGTCGCATCGGCCACAATACAGACTGGTCCGGCTTTGCCGAAAGCTTTCGCCGGGGCCTGCCGGATGTGGCCTTCGGCAATGTGCTTCTGGTGGGGGCAGGGGGTGCGGGGGCGGCGGTGGCCCATGCCTGCCTGCGGCTTGGCGTCGGCCGGCTGTGGCTGCATGACGCCGACACAGCCCGGGCCGAGGCGCTGGCCGCCGATCTGAACGCGCGGGCCGGGGCCGCCCTTGCCGTCGCAACGCCCTATCTGGCCAGCGCGATGGCGCAGGTCGACGGGCTGATCAACGCCACCCCCATGGGGATGGAGGCGCATCCCGGCCTGCCGGTGGACCCTGGCCTGCTGACCGCCCGGCATTGGGTGGCCGAGATCGTCTATTTCCCGCTGGAAACCGCGCTGCTGACAGCGGCCCGCGCGCGCGGCTGCCGGGTGCTGGACGGCGGCGGCATGGCGGTGTTTCAGGCCGTCGCGGCCTTTCGCCTGTTCACCGGGAGGGAGCCGGATGCCGGGCGGATGATGGCACATTTCGCGCGGATGACCGGGGGCTGACCCGTCAGCCTGCCCCACCCATCTGCCGCATCAGCCCCGCGCGCAACACGTCGTCCCACGGCCGCGCCCGGTGATCGGTCAGCGAGGTCTGGACCAGCCGATGCTCGGCCCGCCAAGCCAGCTGCCCGCCGACCTGCACCGTGGTCACAAGGTCAACGGAGCTTCGCCCCACTGCATGAACGCTGACTTCGAAATCCAGCATTTCGCCATAGCGGGCGGGGCGACGGAATTCGAGGCTCAGCCGCACCGTCGGGAACCCCAGCTGCCGGTCGCGCATCGCCTCGGGCCAAGCTGCGCCAAGCGAGCCGAAGAACGCCTCCAGCACCCGGACCAGCATGGCGACATAGGCCGGATGAAAGGCAATCCCGGTCAGGTCACAATCCCCGATCCCGACCGGCATGCTGATGCGGAACGCCATCGGCTCAGGCCGCGCGCAGGGTATGGGCCAGCGATTGCTCGCCCGCGTTGAACTGCTGGCCGCCGTAAAGCCATTCCAGCGTGTCATACCAGTCGGCCGGCGATTTGGCCCGCATCAGCGTGTTGCGCAGCGCGGCATGGGCGCCCGCGGGGTGGTATATGTTCTCTCCGATCCAGCGCGATTGCAGCTGCACCCGGGCCGTCCGCATCTGCCGTCTGGCCAGATAGGCCGGAATCGCCCGCGCAGGATCGCCCGAGGCGGCGTCAAGTTCGGCCGCGATGCAGACGGCATCCTCCATGGCCATGCAGGCACCTTGCGCGAAATACTGCATCATCGGATGCGCGGCGTCGCCCAGCAGCACGACGCGGCCCTCCTGCCATGTGGCCACCGGATCACGGTCGCACAGCACCCAGAGCTTCCAGTTCTGGCCATGCTGGATGATCTTCTGCGCCTGCGGATGAATATGGGTGAAGCCGCGCATCACCTCTTCATGGGTGACGGGCAGTCCGGCCACGGGTTCGGGCGCGTCGTTATGATAGGTCACCACAAGGTTGAAAACCTTCCAGCCCGACAGCGGGTAATGCACCAGATGGCATTTCGGCCCGGCCCAAAGCGTTGCCGCATTCCAGCGCAGATCCTCGGGCATGGCATCGGTCGGGATGACGGAACGATAGGTCGTATGGCCCGAAACGCGCGGCGCCCCGTCATTCACCAGCCGCCTGCGCACATTGGACCACAGCCCGTCTGCCCCGATCAGCATATGGCCGCGCACCCTTTCCCCGCCGGCCAGAATGGCGGTCACCGAGGCGCCCTCCTGTTCGTAATCCGTCACCTCGGCGCTGGTGCGCAACTCGACCAGCGGGTGATCCTGACAGGCCTTCAGGAACACGCCGAACAGATCGCCCCGATGGATCACCGCATAGGGATTGCCGAACCGGCTGCGGAATTCATCGCCCAGCGGAATGCGGCAGACCTCTTCGGCGCTGATCGCATCCATCATGCGCAGGCTGTCGATATAGACGGCCATGTTGCGCGCCACATCCCCCACGCCAAGCGCATCGAAGGCGTGAAAGGCATTCGGTCCCAGCTGGATGCCGGCGCCGATCTCGCCCAGAACGGGCGCCTTTTCCAGCACAAGGCTGCGAAAGCCCCGATGGGCCAGCCCGATGGCGGTGGCAAGGCCACCAATGCCGCCTCCGGCGATCAGGACGGGAAGGGTCTGAGTCATGAAAATCTCCTCGGATTGCGGATGGCGGCCCCGGGCATGCAGGGCGCGGCGCGGTTATTCGGCATCGGGCTGTTCTGCGGGCGCGGCTTGGCGGAATGCATCCAGCGCCGCGCAGGCCGCATTCACCTTGGCCAGCTGGGTCAGATCCGCGACATCCACGCCAAAGCGCGCGGCCGAGGCCAGTTGCGGGATCAGGCAGATTTCGGCGATCCCCGGCGTGTCACCGAACAGGAAGGGGCCGTCGGGACGGCGGCGGGCCAATGCCTCGCAGGCCTCCAGCCCGGGGCGGATCCATGCCGCGCACCAGGCATCTTTCGCGGCCTGATCGGCGCCGAACACCCGGTCCAGATAGCCAAGGACCCGCAGGTTCTGCAGCGGATGGATATCGGCGGCAATGGCCAGCGCAAAGGCGCGTGCAGCCGCCCGTTCATCGGCATCACGGGGCAGCAGCCGCGGCCCGGGCTGTGTTTCGTCCAGCCATTCGATGATGGCCAGCGACTGGGTCAGAACCTGCCCGTCCACCTCCAGCGCGGGCACCAGCCCCTGCGGATTCAGTGCCAGATAATCCGGCGCCCGTTGCGCGCCCTTGCGCAGCGGCACGGCCCGAAACTCGGGCGTCAGGCCTTTCAGATTGAAGGCGATCCGGCAACGCCATGCCGCAGAGCTGCGGAAAAAGCCATGAAACAGCATCATTCCGCCGCTCCGATGGTCAGGGTGACATCCGGCAAACCGTCAATGCCACCCGCGATCACCGCACCCGGGGTGACGGCGCCAACCCCGGCCGGGGTGCCGGTGAAAACCAGATCGCCGGGCTGCAAATGATAGTAATGCGACAGATGCGACAGCAGCTCATCCACGCGCCAGACAAGATCGGACAGATGCGCCTCTTGCCGGATGGCGCCATCGACCGACAGCCAGATGCGCTGCGGCCCGATCTCTGCCACCGCCGCGGCCCGCAGGATCGGCGCCAGCACGGCCGAGCGTTCAAAGTTCTTGCCCAGATCCCAGGGCCGCCCCTTCGCCCGTGCCTCCAGCTGCAGGTCGCGCCGGGTCATGTCCAGCCCGCAGGCATAGCCGAAGACGGCCTTGCCCGCCTCCGCCGTCCCCGCGCGAAACAGCGGCGCGCCAAGGGCGACAACCAGTTCCATCTCGTAATGATAATTCGACGTGCCACAGGGATAGGGCAGCACCGCCCCCGAGGGAACCAGCGCCTGCGCATCCTTCAGAAAGTAGAAGGGCGCTTCACGGTCGACCTCGACCCCCATTTCTTTGGCATGTTCGGCATAGTTGCGGCCGACACAGAAAATCCGGTGCACGGGATAAAGCGTCTCTTCCCCCCGGATCGCGGCAGCGGGATAAGGGGGGTCGGCAAACAGGCGTTGCGCCATGAATATCTCCTGTAGGGTGGCTCAGTAATCCCCGGCCGACGGGACCAGCATGTGGCGGGCCAGGGCTGGAAGGTCTTCGGCATCGGTCGCAGCGGGCAGAAGTGCCGCCAGCAGATCGCGCGGAAAATCTTGCGGATCTGCACCGTTGCGCAGATCCAGTGCGCGCAGCCAGACCTGCCGCGCCCGGATCAGGGCCGTGGCCCGCGCCGTCGGCACCCCGGCAAAGGGCAGCGGCCTGTCCCAGGCTTCTGCCGGCAGATCGCGCCATTCCACATTCAGATGCACGGCGGCATGATCCGCCAGATGCCGCAGCGCCCCGGCCGGAAGCGTGGCTCCATCGGCGATTTCCGCCATGCGCTGGCCCGGCGCGGCATAGGCCGGCGCCGGCAGGCCGGTGCGGGCGCCGGTCGTGATCCGCGTCAGCATCCGCGCGTGATAGGCGGTGCAGGCGATGACATGGCGCCGGCTCCACCCCGGCACGCGGCTTGGGGCGGACAGATCGGCATCGGAGAGCTCGTTCAGCTTCCGCGCGAAATAGGCCGTGCCGCGCCGGGCCCAGTCCAGATCCCGCGCGGGCGCACCGGGGGCATCATAGCGCGCGCCCAGGCCCTGCCGCAGCCGCAGTCCGGCGCGGGCGGCCTCCAGCCCCGCCGGCTCAGCCATCCTGCCCCTCCACCCAGCTGCGGCTGAAATTCAGCCGCTCGATGATCGGCGCGTCCGAGAAGCGGAACAGGTCGAACATCGTTTCGGCCTCCAGCGACCATGCCACCCAGGACGGGATGACGAAGATGTCGCCTTTCTCCACCCGATGCGTCTGATCGCCCAGAACCACATTCCCGCGCCCCTCGAACACCTGAAACACGGTAGAACCGACCTCGCGCCGCAGCGGGGTTTTCGTGCCTTCGCGCAGGCGGTGGAACTCGGCCCGGATCGTGGCCATCACATCGCCGCCGGTGGTCGGGTTGATATAGCGCACCGCCGCATGGCCGGGACCGGCGGTGGCCGGGACGCCTTCCTCCTCCAGCAGCAGCTGCTGGGTCAGCGCCGCATCCGTATGGACCCAGCGATAGGCGCTGATCGGCGACGAGACGGTGTTCTGCAGGCCTGACAGCGGCCGCAGCCCCGGGTGACACCACAGCCGCTCTCCGCGCGAGAATTGCGGCGTGGCATAATCCGTCACCCGGTCAGAGCCGAATTCGAAGAATCCCACGTCGTTGTGATAGCTGAACGGGATATCCAGACCGTCGATCCAGGCCATGGGCTGATCGGTGTCATTGTGGTGGCCGTGAAAGTGCCAGCCCGGGGTCAGCAGAAAATCGCCGCGGGACATCCGCACGGGATCGCCATTGACCACGGTCCAGACCCCCTCCCCCTCGACCACGAAACGAAAGGCATTCTGACTGTGGCGGTGCTCCGGCGCGGTTTCGCGCGGGCCAAGATACTGGATCGCGCACCACAGCGTGGGAGAGATATAGGCATTCCCGTCCAAGCCCGGATTGGCAAGGCCAAGCGCCCGCCGCTCTCCGCCGCGGCCGACGGGGACCAGATCGCCCGCCTTTTGCGCCATGGGATAGAGATCGGACCAGCGCCACAGATGGGGCACCGCCCGGGGCCGCGGATGCCGTGGCATCAGATTTCCCAGCTGCGTCCAGAGCGGCTTGATCCCGGCCCGGTCGAAACCTTCGTAAAGCGCCCTGAGTTCGGGCGTGTCTTCGGGCTGCCCGTCGTGTCCGTCCATTGATCTCCTCCCTCGGCTGTGGCGCGGCTGCGGATATGTCGGGATTGGCCGGCGGATGACCATCAAACACGGTCAGACCTGCCGGACATGCTGCTGTCGCTGCTGCGCATTTATTGCGTATACATACTATTTATCTGCGTCAACCCTGTCGATCCGTGCCGACACCTCAACGCTTCAGGTCTCCTGACAGATGAGACGCCAGTTATAGACGTCGCCGACTCACGAGAGAGTCCTGACGGCCCGCGCAAGGCGTCAATAAGCTATCCCGCCGAGATTTATGACAGTATATTGTCATAGAATACGGATTACTCCGGCATTATTAGCCTATTTCTAAGAATCTCTTTGAAATTTACGTCAATATAATTAATCATATCCGAGGGACCCACCCGGCAAGCCCCGCAGACAACACGCCCGCAATGGCCAGGATGGTAAGCCGGGAACAAACAACCAAAAGACGGACGGTTGACAGGCCAAATTTAATATGAATACGTAATGAACGTATTCATACATAATGGGAATCGGGCCTGACCGCGGAGGGGCGGCAGGCCGGGAGGAGGAAAAGCCATGAAAAGCAGCGCGTGCCGCCGGGGCGCCTATTCGGCCTGCGGCCGGATCGGAGCGGAAGTCAGATCGTTGTTCAGCCGGACGATTCGCGACATAAGCCTCAGGAAAGTCTCTCTTTCCTCGCGGTTCAGGACACCGACGATCCGGTTCTGAACCCTCTCTACCGCATCCTTGCAATCTTCCAGCAGCTGGCGGCCCGCATCCGTCAGCGAGATCAGCCGCTGCCGGCGGTCTTCCTGACTTTCGCGGCGTTCGATCAGGCCCCGCTTCTCCAGCCGGTCCAAGACGCTGCCGATGGTGGAACGGTCAAAGGCAATCATGCTGGAGATGCGGGTGGCATCCGTCACCTCCTGCGCGCCGATCGCGACAAGCGCCGCATACTGGACCGGAGTCAGGCCGAATTCGGCACATTCGTCCAGAAAGATCGCCCAGGAAATCTGATGGGCGCGGCGGATCAGATGGGCGGGGCGGGCGTAAAGCTCTTCCAGTGACATGGTGTCCGCGGGTCCTGCAGGAATGCGAATGATGAAGCGTTGTATGCTGATTTTCTTTGCCGATGGCCAGCCCGCAACGGCATGTCCGGGCAAAAACACCCGAAACGGGGGATGAAATGGGACGAATGGACGGAAAGGTGGCGATCGTCACCGGCGGCGCGCGGGGGGTCGGGGCGGCCGATGTACAGCGCCTTGCCGAAGAGGGCGCCGCGGTCGCCATCGCCGATGTGCTGGAGACCGAGGGCCGCGCGCTGGAGGCAGAGCTGCGGCAGGCAGGGCATGAGGTGCGGTATTTCCCGCTTGATGTCACCCGCGAGGAAGACTGGGCGGCCCTGGTCGCCGCCGTGCTGGACTGGAAGGGCCGGATCACAACGCTGGTGAACAACGCCGGGATCGTCAACCGGACCGGCATCACCGGCACCCCGCTGGACCGCTGGAACCGGGTGATCGGCGTCAATCTGACCGGCGTCTTTCTGGGCCTGAAACATGCCTGCCCGGCCATTCGCGATGCGGGCGGCGGTGCCGTTCTGAACATGGCCTCGGTCGCGTCCCATGTAGGCCACAACGATCCGGCCTATGCTGCCTCGAAGGCGGGCGTCCTCGGGCTGACCCGCACGGCGGCCGCGGAATACGTGGACTGGAACATCCGGGTGAATGCGATCTGCCCCGGCGTCATCGTCACCGGGCTGAATGCAGGCGGCGCCCATCTGGAGCCGTGGCGTCGCGCCACGCCGCTGGGCCGGTTCGGCACGCTGGAAGAGGTGGCGCGCCTTGTGCTGTTCCTGTGTTCGGACGAGGCGGGCTATATCACCGGCGAAGACATCGCCATCGACGGCGGCTTTCTGGCAGCCGGGTCCGCGCGACGCATCTCGCTTGAGGCAGGCATCGACCTGACGGCCGCGGAATGAGCGGCGCCTCCCTCTCCCCCCGCGCGGGCTTTGACGCGGATATCATCGTCGTGGGCGGCGGCGGATCGGGGCTGACCGCTGCGATCTTTGCCCGCAAGGCCGGGGCCAGCGTCATCCTTCTGGAAAAGTTCCACGAGGTGCGCGGCTCGACCGGGCTTTCCATCGGCTCGATCACAGCCTCCGGCACCGCGCTGCAGCGCAAGGCCGGGATTCTTGACAGCCCGCAGTCGCATTTCGAAGACATGCCGAAATTCGCGCCCGAGCTGGCAAAGACCGACAACGAGGCGCTGCGCCGCATCCTTGTCGAGAACGTGGCCGACAGCGTGGCCTGGCTGGAAAGCCTGGGCGTCACCTTCTACGGCCCGATGCCCGAACCGCCGCATACCAAGCCGCGGATGCACAACATCCTGCCGAATTCGCGCGCCTATATCTACTTTCTCGAACGCGAGGCGCGGCGGCTTGGCGTCGATATCCGCGTCAATGCCGAGGTGAAGGATCTTGTGCTGGACGGCGACCGGGTGACGGGCGTCGCGTTGCGGGCAGACGGACGGATGCTCCGGGCAAAGAAGGCGGTGATCCTTGCCTCCGGCGATTATTCCTCCAGCCCGGACTGGAAGGGACGCTTCAATCCTGCGGTGCGCGACATCGACGGGGTGAACACCACCAACACCGGCGACGGCCAGCGCATGGGCGAGGAACTGGGCGCGGTGATCCATTACGGACAGGTGGTCTACGGCCCGAACCTGCGGTTCATGCCGCCAGCCCGGCCCGCCTTCGTGCAAAAGCTGCCGCCATGGCGCTGGTTCACCAAGGCGATGCGCTGGTCGCTGGCCACGCTGCCGGCCTGGCTCTTGCGTCCGTTCATCCTTCAGTTCGTGACGACCTATCTGTCGCCCGAACCCACGATGTTCCAGCAGGGTGCCATTCTGGTGAACCGCGAGGGCCGCCGCTTTGCCGATGAGCTGGACCGCCCGAACTACGCCTTCGGCCAGCAGCCGGAGAAACAGGCATTCATCGTCTTTGACGATGAGGTGGCGAAAAAGTTCAGCGCCTGGCCCTATTTCATCTCGACCGCGCCGGGGGTGGCCTATGCCTATCTGCCCGACTACCGCCGCACCCGGCCTGACCTTTATTCCAAAGGGGCGACACTGGCCGAACTGGCGGCAAAGATCGGCGTTCCCGCCGAAGTGCTGAAATCCGAAGTGGCTGCCCACAACCGCGAGGCACAGGCCGATGGCCGCCCGACGCCGCTGAAGGGGCCGTTCCATGCGCTTGGCCCGGTGAAAAGCTGGATCATCCTGACCGATGGCGGACTGACCGTGAACACCCGCCATCAGGTGACCCGCGGCGATGGCACGGTCATTCCCGGGCTTTACGCCGTCGGCTCGGCCGGACAGGGCGGGCTTTTGCTGGAAGGGCACGGCCATCACCTCGGCTGGGCTTTCACCTCCGGCCGGCTGGCCGCCCGCAATGCCGCGGCCGAAGCCTGACATCCCGAAAACAACGAGATCATCATGAGCAGCACCCCGCCCTCCTACCCCGCCATCCGTTTCATCGCCACACAGGGCAACCGTCTTGCCTTGGCCGTGGGGATCGTTCCCGTGCTTCTGGGCCTCTGGGCCCTGACCATCGGCTGGTCCTGGCCGTGGCTGGGGCTGGGCCTCGGCGCGGGGGCGGTGCTGTGGCTGATCCTGCGCAGCTATGCCGAAGTGCTGCGCATCCTTGCCGATACGCTGATGCCACGCTGAGGCCGGATGATGACCGGGGCAGAAGGACAATATGACGTGCTGGTCGTGGGCGGCGGCCTTGCCGGCATGAGCGCGGGCCTCCGCGCGGCAGAACTGGGCCTGCGCATCTGTGTGATAGAGCGCGGCGCGGGCGAGCATTACCTGTGCAACAGCCGGTATACCGGCGGGCTGTTCCATATCGGCATGGACGATATGGGATCGGAGCCGGAAGAGATCGTTGCCCGGCTGACCCGCATCACCGGCGGGGAAACCCGCCTGCCGCTGGCCCGCACGCTGGCCCGCAATGCGCGGCGCACGCGGGAATGGCTGGGGCAGCAGGGCGTCGGGCTGATCCGGGTCGGTCCGGACGGGCTGCGGCAGAATTCGCTGGCCCCGCCCGGGGTCCGCAGCACCGGGCTGAACTGGCGCTGGCGGGCGGGCGATGTGATGTTGCGCCGGCTGAACACCCGGCTCCGGTCACTGGGCGGAACATTCCTGCAGGGTGCCGAGGCCGAAGCCCTGAGCCTTGAGCATGGGCGCATCGCCGGGCTGACGATCACCCGCAACGGACAGACCGAACGACTGGCCGCACCGGTTGTGGTGCTGTGCGACGGCGGCTTTCAGGGCAATCGCGCGCTGCTGGGCCAGTATATCTCACCCGCGCCGGACCGGCTTTTGATGCGCAATGCGGAAACCGGGCGTGGTGCGGGCCTGACCATGGCCACCACCGTGGGCGCACGGCTGGTGGGCATGAACAGCTTCTACGGCCATATCCAGTATCGCGCCGCCATGACCGACGGGCGGTTCTGGCCCTATCCCGTGATGGATTCGCTCTGCGTCTCGGCCCTTCTGGTCGATGGCACCGGACGGCGGTTCTGCGACGAAAGCCTGGGCGGCGTGCATGTCGCCAATGCGATGGCGCGGCTGGACGATCCGCTGGCCTGCCATGTGATCTTTGACGAGGCGATCTGGCAGGGGCCGGGGCGCGACTGGCTGCTGCCTGCAAACCCCTATCTGGAACGCGCGGGTGGCCATCTGATCACTGCGGGCAGCCTCGAAGAACTGGCCGGGAAGATCGGCCTTGCTCCGGATGTGCTGAAGAGCTCGGTCGCCGCATGGAATGCCGCCGCGGCGGGCAATGCCGCGTTTGATCCTGCCCGGAGCAACCCCGCCTGTGTCGCGCATCCGCTGCGGCAGGGGCCGTTCCACGCCATCCCGCTTTGTGCCGGTGTGACCTATACGATGGGGGGCATCCTGACCGATGCCGCCGCGCAGGTTCTGGACCATGAGGAGCGGCCGATCCCCGGCCTGCTGGCCGCGGGGGCCTGCACTGGCGGGCTCGAAGGGTTCAGCCGCTCGGGCTATTCGGGTGGCCTGTCGAAATCGGCGATCTTCGGCATGATCGCGGGCGAGACCGCCGCCACCCAGGTCCGCGCCGCCCTGTCGGAGACGGTCGCATGAGCCGGAGACCGCAGGCACCGGCCACCCCGCCGCGCGAAACCGATCTTCTGGTGATCGGGGCAGGCCCCGCCGGAATGGCCGCGGCGCTTTTTGCCCGGCTGCACGGGCTGGAGGTGCTGTTGGCTGAAAAGACCGGGCAGGCCGGGGGCACAGCCGCCACTTCGGCCGGGACCCTGTGGATCCCGGAAAACAGCCAGGGCAAGGCCACCGGAGAACGGGACAGCATCCCCGCGGCCGCGGCCTATCTGGACAGTCTGATTTCCAGCCACTCCCCCCGCACAGACCGCCAGCGCGCGGCCTATCTTGCCACGGGCGTGCAGGCGATAGATTTCCTGCAGGCCAACACCGAAGTGAAATTCCTGCCCTGCGGCCCGCATCCCGACTATCACGCCCGGCTGGGCGCGGCGGTCTCGGGCCGGGCCATCGTGCCCGCCCCGTTCGACGGCCGCCTGCTGGGCCGCGATTTCGAACGGGTGCGCCCGCCCATCCCTGAATTCATGGTCTTTGGCGGCATGATGGTCGGCAAGATGGACATCCCGCGCCTGCTGGGCCGGTTCCGGTCCGTCGGGAACTTTGCCTATGCGGCAGGGCTTTTCCTGCGCTATCTGACCGACCGGCTGCGGTTTTCCCGCGGCACGCGGCTGGTGATGGGCAATGCGCTGGTGGCGCGGATGTTCCATTCGCTGCTGAAGCTGGGGGTCCGGCCGGAGTTCGACACCCGGCTTGACCGGCTGGTGACCGAGGGCGGCCGCGTTACGGGTGCGGTTCTGACCGGACCCGGCGGCCCCTTCACCGTGACCGCGCGCCATGGCGTGGTGCTGGCGACCGGCGGCTTTGCCCATAACGCCGCCTATCGCCGGCGGCTGATGCCGGACCCGATGCCCGAGCGATCGCTTGCCAGCCCGGCCAATCAGGGCGAGGGGATTGCCGCCGCCGAAGCCCTGGGTGCCCGCATCAGCCCCACAGAAAACGGATCCGGCGGGTTCTGGACGCCGGTTTCGGTAACACGCCGCCGGGACGGCACCACCGGGCTTTTCCCGCATCTGTCGCTGGACCGTGCGAAGCCCGGGCTCATCGCCGTGAATGCCGCCGGGCGCCGCTTCGTGAACGAGGCGGATTCCTATCATGATTTCGTGCAGGCGATGTATGCGCAGGGCAATGGCGGCCCATCCATACCGGCCTGGCTGATCTGCGACCGGGACTTCATCCGCAGATATGGGCTGGGCCATATCTATCCCGGCACGACGAACCTGAAGCCCCATCTTGCAAGCGGCTATCTGGTGCAGGGCGACACGCCCGAGGCACTGGCCCGCAGGATCGGCGTCGATCCCGAAGGGCTGTGCACCACGCTGGCGCGCTACAACGAACAGGCCGCCCGCGGTGTGGATGAGGATTACGGCAAGGGCCATTCCGCGCTGAACCGGTTCAACGGTGATCCTTCCGTAGGACCGAACCCCTGTCTTGCCCCCGTCGGCACCGGCGAGCTTTTCGCGATGCAGGTCTGGCCGGCCGAGATCGCCTGCAGCGCGGGCCTGTCCACCGACGAAGACGCGCGGGTGGTCGATGACCGGGAACGGCCGATCCCCGGCCTGTTCGCCTGCGGCAACGACATGGCCTCGGTCATGGCGGACAGCTATCCCGGCCCCGGCACGACCCTTGGCCCGGCGGTGGTTTTCGCCTGGCGCGCGGTTCAGGCCGCCCTGCGCCCCGTTCCCCAAACAGATGCCGAAGCGCCCCCGGGTGCAGCACGGCAGACAGACCTACAGCGGAGGAGCTCATGACACCCAAAGACACCGGCCCGCCCGTCAGGCCCCGCAAGACGGAGCCCCGGACATGCTGATCCAGATCCTGAACGGCCTTGTCTACGGCGGGCTTCTCTACATCGTTTCGGTCGGGCTGATCCTGATCTTCGGGCTGCGGCGCGTGGTGAACTTTGCCCATGGCGGGTTCTACATGCTGGGCGCCTATGTCGGCTATGCCGCGGCCATGCTCTTCGGGTTCTGGGGCGGGCTGGTCGCCGCGGTGGTGATCCTGGGCCTGATCGGCATCCTCTTGGATTACGGCGTCTTCCGGCCGCTGCAGAACGCCGATCATATGGTGACGGTGCTGGTCACCTTCGGCATCCTTCTGGTGTTCGAGGATTTCGTCCACATGATCTGGGGCGCCGACACCCTGTCCGTCGCGGCGCCCTGGCCGCTGCAGGGCACCGTGCAGCTGGGCGAAATCTCTTTCCCCGTCTACCGTCTCTTCGTGGTGGCGGTGGCCGTCGCGGTCGCCGCGGGCCTGACCCTGTGGCTGAAGCTTGGCCGGTCCGGCCTATATGTCCGCGCCTCCAGCGTGGATGCGCTGACCACCGGCATGCAAGGGGTGAACACCGAACGGCTGAGCCTTTCGGTCGTGGGGCTGGGCACGGCGCTGGCGGGCCTGTCCGGGGTGATCGCCTCGCCGCTGCTGGCGCTTTCGCCGTCAATGGGCAGCACGATCCTGATCGAAAGCTTCATCGTCGTGGTGACAGGCGGCCTCGGGTCCTTTGCGGGGGCCTTCGTGGCGGCCATGGTGATCGGGCAGGTCCATAACATGGGCATCGTCTATCTGCCCGATGTCTCCTCGATGCTGCCGCTGCTGCTGATGGTGGCCGTGCTGATCCTGCGGCCCGGCGGATTTGCGAGGTCGGGGGCATGAGCAATATCTCCACCTCGGTTCCGACCCGCGCGCCGATCCGGTCCCGGCGCAGCATTGCGCTGCTGGTCCTTGGACTGACAGTGCTGCTGGCGGGATATGCGCTGCCGTTCCTCGGCCTGCCGCGCAATGTCCTGACGCTTCTCACCTCGGCCTCGATGACGGCGATCCTTGCCACCGGCGTCGGCTTTCTGGTGCGGCAGGCCGGGCTGACCAGCTTTGGCCATGCCGCATTCTATGGCGGCACCGCCTATCTGATCGTGCTGCTCAGCGTGCATTCCGGCCTTCCCGGAGAGCTGATCGTGCTCTCTGCCCCGGTGATCGTGACGGCTGCGGCCTTCGGTCTGGCCTTCATCCTTCTGCGCACCCATGGCGTGGCCTTCTCGATGCTCAGCCTTGCGGTGGCACAGGCCCTGTTCGAGCTGATGATGCGCTGGCGCGATCTGGCCAATGGCGAAGACGGGTTGCGCATGCGTCTCCCGCGGGAGCTGTTCGGCCTGAAACTGACCTTCTTCCAGAAGGCCGATACGATGTTTCTGGTCAGCTGGAGCGTGCTGGCGCTGATCATCCTGGGGCTTGTGCTGCTGGCCCGGTCGAATTTCGGCACCCTGACCCTGGCTATCAAGAACAATGAAGAGCGCGCCCGCTTCATCGGCTACCGCACCCTGATGCCGCGCGCGCTGATCATCGCGCTTTCGGCCTTCATCGCGGCCGTGGGCGGCATGCTTTTCGCGCTGTATCACGGCTATGTCACGCCCGGCATCCTGCACTGGAGCCTGTCGGGAGAGGCGCTGATCATCGCCATCATCGGCGGCACCCGTGCCGTCTGGGGGCCGGCGCTTGGCGCCTTTGTCTTCGTGATCCTGCGCGATCTGGCCAGCAACTACACCACGCACTGGCAGTCCATCGTCGGGCTGACGCTGATTGCCGTCGTCCTGCTGATGCCCAAGGGGATCAGCGGGGTGATCACCGGCTTCCTGCAGCCCAAGCGGAGGAACGGCGATGACTGAACCCTATATGCTGGATGCCACGGGGCTGACCCGGCGCTATGGCGGGTTCACCGCGCTGAACAATGTCAGCCTCCGGGTGCGCGAGGGCGAGATCCGCGGCCTGATCGGGTCGAACGGCGCGGGCAAGTCCACCTGCATGGATGTGCTGACCGGACGCGGCCGCCACCCCACCGGCACCGTCCGGCTGGCAGGCCGCGACATCTCGCATCTGACCGAGCGGGAGCGGCGTGCCTTCGGCCTGTCGCGGTCGTTCCAGAAGACCAACATCTTCCCGGAGCTGACCATCCGCGAACAGGTGGAACTGGCGGCCCGCCGGGCCGAGATCGACAACACCGACGAGGTTCTGGAAGAGCTGTCTCTGGCGGCGCTGGCCAACCGCCCGGCCTCGGACGTGTCCTATGGCGATCAGCGCCGGGTCGATCTGGCGCTGGCGCTGGTGGGCAAACCCAAGGTCCTGCTGCTGGACGAACCCGCGGCCGGGCTGACGATCGAGGAATCCCTGTCGCTGGCCCGTCACCTGCGGTCTCTGGCCGAACGCTGGCGGCTGACGGTCGTCCTTGTCGAGCACGACATGGAGGTGATCTTCGCCATCTGCGACCGGCTGACCGTCCTGCATCTGGGCGAGGTCCTGACCGAGGGCGACCCCGCCACCGTCCGCGACGACCCCGAGGTCGTCCGCGCCTATCTGGGGAGCACCTTTGCATGACCGCGCTTCTGGAACTGGAGGATGTGCATTCCGCCTATGGCTCTGCCCGGGTGCTGCACGGCGTGTCGATCCGGGTGGACAAGGGCGACCGGGTGGCGCTGATCGGGCGCAACGGCGTGGGCAAGACCACGGTGGTGAACACCTGCATCGGCGCGGCGCGGCTGACCCGCGGCCAGATCCGTTACATGGGGCGGACACAATCGCCGATCCGGGCCTATGGCGCGGCGCGCAGCGGCATTTCCATCGTCCCGCAGGGCCGCCGGATCGTGCCGGGGCTGACCGTGCGGGAAAACCTGCTTCTGGGGGCCGCCACCGGGCGCAGGGGGCCGTGGTCGGTGGATGCGGTCTTCGGCATGTATCCGATCCTGCGCGAACGGGCCGATGGCCTTGGCACCGCGATGAGCGGCGGCCAGCAGCAGATGCTGGCCATCGGCCGGGCGCTGATGTCGAACCCGGACCTGCTGATCCTGGACGAACCCAGCGAGGGGCTGGCCCCGGTGGTCGTGGACGAGCTGGGCCTGTCGCTGCGGCGGCTGGCCGATCAGGGCACGGCGATCCTGCTGATCGAACAGAACTTCGGCCTGATCCGGGCCGTGGGCGACCGGCATTACGTCATGTCCAAAGGCGCCGTGGTCGAGGAGGGCCACCTGGCCAGCCTGACAAACGAGGAACTGAAGAAACACGTTTCGGTGTGAAACCCGGTCACGGACCGGAAGGGAGGAGAGAAGAATGACGAAGTTCAATTTGCGCGCGGGTGTCGCGCTGGCGGCACTTCTGGCCGGTTCGGGGCTGGCACAGGCCGAGGGAGAGCCGATCCGTATCGGCGTGCCGACCGCCCTGACGGGCGCCTATGGCTCTCTGGGTGAGCAGGTCAGCCGCGCGGTGGAATTCGCCAAGGATGAGATCAATGCCAAAGGCGGCATCGACGGCCATCTGGTCGAGGTGCAATATCTGGACACCCAGGCCAAGGCCGAAAACGCCCGGGCACAGGCCGAAAAGCTGGTGAACGACGGCTATACCATCCTCTTCGGCTCCATCGCCTCGGGCGAGGCGCTGGCGATCGCGCCCATGCTGGAACCGTGGGATGCCATCGCGGTGGGCACCACGGCCAAGGCCGATGTCCTGACCGGCGCGGAATGCACCCCGCGGTATTTCCGTGCCAATATCCCGGATTATGCCGATGCGGCGGCGGTCGGCGCCTGGCTGAAGGACCAGCCGGAAAAGAAATGGGCGATCATGGGGTCGGACACCGCATGGGGCCGCAACTCGGGCGCCAGCTTTACCGAAACTGCGGGCGGCCTTGGGGGCGGGATCGTCTCGGAAGGCTATGCCGGGCTGGGGACCAATGACTTTGCACCCTATATCCAGAGCATTCTGGATTCCGGGGCCGAGGGGCTGTGGGTCGCGCTGGCGGGCCGGGATGCGGTGAACTTTGCCCAGCAGGCCAAGCAGTTCGGCCTTCTGGACAAGATCAAGGTCGCCGGAACCAGCTTTGTCACCGACAGCACGGTGAAATCCCTGGGCGAGGCCTCCGAGGGCATCTACGGCATCATCAACTATTCCGCCACGCTGGACACGCCCGAGAACAAGGCCTTCGTCGCCGCCTGGGACCAGAAGTATCCGGGCACCTGGCCGACGAATTTCGAAGCCGATGCCTATATCGGACTGCAGATGCTGTTCGCCGCCATCGACGCGGCCGATAGCATCGCGCCCGAGGATATTGCCGGGGCGCTGGCGGTGGCCAAGGTCGATACCATCATCGGCCCGCTGGAAATGCGCACCGCCGATCATCAGGCGATCCGCGGCAACTATTTCGGACAGGTTCAGGCCGTGGATGGGGTGATGCGCCCGGTGATCCAGCTGGAGATTCCCGCCAGCGTCTCGATGCCCGAGGCGGACCCCGACTGCCAGCTCTGAACCGGCAGCACGGGCGGGGATATCCCCGCCCGTGCCTGACATGCAGGACCTTTCCATGATCACCTTCGATTTCACCGGCCGCACCGCCATTGTCACCGGCGGCGCCCGCGGCATCGGCCGGGCCGTGGCGGACCGGCTTCACCATTCCGGCGCCCGTGTCGCCATTTGGGACCTGCGGCCACCGGAACCCTCGGAAGGGCCGTTTGCCACCCTGCCCGCGGCCTTTCATGTCGAGCTTCTGGACGTTACCGACGAAGCGGCCGTCGTCGCCGCCACGAAACGCTCTGCCCGGATGCTGGGCGGGCGGATCGACATCCTGATGAACGGCGCGGGCGTGACCGGCCCCACCAAGCCGCTGGAGGAGTTCACACTGGCCGAATGGCGGCGCGTCATCGGCATCAATCTGGACAGCGCCTTCCTGTGCAGCCGCGCGGTCATTCCCCGGATGAAGGCGGCGGGCTACGGCCGCATCGTCTCTATCGCCTCGGTCGCAGGCAAGCAGGGCAATCCCGGCATGACCGGCTACAGCGCCGCCAAGGCGGGGGTGATCGCCTTCACCAAGGCGCTCGGGCTGGAACTTGCCGGCAGCGGGGTTCTGGTGAACTGCATCACCCCCGGGCTGGTGCGGACCGAACTTCTGCGCGAGATGACCGACGAGGCGATTGCCGATACCGCGGCAAAGATCCCGCTGCGCCGCCTTGGCACAGTCGAGGAAATGGCCGCACAGATCCTGTGGATCGCGTCAGAGGAATGCAGCTTCGTCACCGGCGCCGCCTTCGATGCCTCCGGCGGAAGGTCCAGTTTCTGATCCCGCACCCTTTCAACCGAGCAAGGTTCACCGGAGACGGGTTCGCCCTTTCAGAGCCGCGGGCTGATACCGCCCGAGACGGCAAGGATTTCACCGGTGACGAAACGGGCGGCGTCAGAGGCGAAAAAGGCCACGGCTTCGGCCACCTCTGCCGGTTCGGCAAGACGGTGGTTGAAGGCCATTGCGGTCAGTCGTGCCACCTCATCCGCCGGAATGTTCCGGGTCACGGATGTGCGGGTCAGCCCCGGTGCCACGGCATTGACGGTCACCGCAGGGCCAAGCTCTGCCGCAAGGCTGCGCGTGATCGACGCGACCGCCGCCTTGGCACCGGCATAATCCGCCTGCCCCGCCTCACCCCCATAGACGACCGAGGCGAAATTGACGATCCGGCCAAGCCCGCGCTGCATCATGCCCGGGGCAAATGCCCGGACCAGATGAAAAATCCCCATCAGGTTCAGATCGAACGTGGCGCGGAAGCGGGCCTCGTCCATCTGCAGAAACGGGGTGTAAAGGTCGGCGGAACGGATCCCGCCCACCGTGTTGACCAGAACATCGGCCCCGCCGGCCCCTTCAAGAACCAGCGTGGCAAAGGCCGCGGCTTCGGCCGCCACCGTCACATCAGCGCGGCGGCTTTCGATCCGGGCGGCCGGATAATCAGCCGCCAGCGTGGCGGCGGTTTCAGCCAGCCGCCGCCCCGATATGTCTGTCAGGACCAGAACATCCGCCCCGGCCTGCAACAGGCGGCGGGCCACCGCATGGCCCATCGGCCCGCCTGCCCCGGTCAGGGCAACGCGCGGCCCGGCAATCCCGGTCACGTCCGGGCCGCCTCATATTCGGCCCGCAGCTCATTGCGCAGCGCGAATTTCTGGATCTTGCCCGAGGCGGTGGCGGGCAGCCGGTCGCGCAGTTCAAGACGTTCGGGGAAATACTGCCGGGCCAGATGCTGGCTTTCGAGAAAGGAAACCATCCCCGAAAAGTCAATCGCCTGACCGGCGCGCGGCACCACAAAGGCACAGGCGCGTTCCCCCAGGCGATCGTCGGGATAGGCGACGATGGCAACCTGCTGCACGGCCGGATGCCGATACAGCAAAGCCTCCACCTCGACGACGGGGATATTCTCGGCCCCGCGAATGATCACATCCTTGGACCGGCCACAGATCCGGATATAGCCCTCGGCATCCATCCGGGCGAGGTCACCGGTGTCGAACCAGCCCTCGGCATCAGTGCTGTTCCACTGCGGACGCTTCAGATAGCCCGCGAAATTGGAACAGCCGCGGACGAACAGCTCTCCCTCATGCCCCGAGGCAACCGGACCGCCGTCCGCCCCGCGGATCTGCAGCTCCATCCCCGGAAGCGCAAAACCATCGGTATTGACCGAACGGTCGTCGGGATCTTCGGGCGCCACCACGGTAACCGCGCCGTTTTCAGTCATCCCCCAGGCCGAGATGACCTTGGCGCCCAGTACGCGCTGCCCGCGTTCAACCAGGGCGCCGGGAATGGCTGTCCCTGCGCAAAGGAAAATCCGCAGCGACGTGGCATCTGTGCGCCCCTCTTCCACGGCGGATGTCAGATCCATCAGGAACGGGGTCGAGGCCATGGTGAAGCTGACACGCTCTTCGGCAATGACCCGGGCGGCCAGCGTCTTGTCCCAGCTGTCCAGCAGGACCATGCGCGCCTTCAGCATGACGGGCATCAGGAAACCATACATGAACCCCGTCTGATGCGCCATGGGCGAGGCCATGAGCACGATGTCCTCTGCCCCCAGATGCAGCCGGTCGGCATAGGCGATCAGGTTGGAATACATGGTGTTGGCGGTGTGCATCACCCCCTTCGGCTCTCCTGTGGTGCCGGAGGTATAGATCAGCTGGCAGACATCATTGGCATCGCCCCGGTCGCGGGCGCTGATCTCGTGCAGGCCCGGCGCGTCATCCAGCGCCGGGTCCATCAGCAGCGCATCAAAGCTGTTCGCCCCCGCCCCGCCCGCCACGATCACATGATCCAGCGCGGGAAGCTGCGGCCGCATGCCCGCGGCCATGGCCTCATGGTCAAAGCCGCGAAACACCTTGGGCACCACGAAAACCTTGGCCTCGCCATGTTTCAGCATGAACAGCAATTCGTGTTCGCGGAAAATCGGCATCACCGGATTAAACACGACGCCAAGCCGCCGGCAGGCGATGTAGAGGACGACGAATTCCCAGCTGTTCGACAGCTGGCAGGCCAGCACATCGTCCTTGACCAGCCCCAGACGGCGCAGGCCTTCTGCCGCGCGCCAGGACAGTTTTTCGATCTCGCGCCATGTCAGGTCACGCCGGTCGCCTGTGCTGACCATGATCGAGGTCAGCGCCGGGGCATCCGGCTTTTCGGCAAGGCAGATCTCGAAGTAATCCAGCAGCGTCTTGCCCGGCCAGAAGCCCAGAGCCTCCATCCGGGCGCGGCGCGGTTCGATCAGGACTGCGTCAAAATGCATGGGTTCCTCCTCCCCTCACGTTCTGGCTCAGCCGCCGACAGCGGCCTTGCCGGCGCGTTCCCGCGCAATGATGTTCTTCATGATATGGGCGGTGCCGTCGCCGATCTGCAGGCCCAGCACATCGCGCAGCCGCTGCGCGAACGGCAGTTCGTTCGAATAGGCGGCATGGCCGTGGATCAGCAGACAGGCGTGGATCGCCTCATAGGCCAGAAGCGGCGGCCACCATTTCGCCATCGCGGCTTCGGCCACATGGGGCAGGCCCTGATCCTTCAGCCACAGCGCATTCAGGCTGAGCAGACGGGCCGCTTCGACCTTGGTGTCGAAATCGGCCAGCTGATGGGTAATGCCCTGAAAGGCGGCCAGCGGTTTGCCAAAGGCCTTGCGCTCTCCGATATAGGCCCAGGTTTCGTCCAGCGCCTGCCGCGCGGTGCCAAGGCATTGCAGCCCGATCAGCGGGCGCGAGAAGTCGAAACCCTGCATCACCTGCACAAAGCCCTTGCCCTCTTCCCCCAGAAGATGGTCGGCCGGCACCCGCACATTGTCGAAGAAAATGCTGCCGCGACCGATGGCGTGCTGACCCAGATCGGTGAACCGCGTGGTGGAAAGGCCGGGCGTATCCATTGGCACGAAGATGGCCGAAATACCCCGCGCCCTGTCCTCGGGCTGTCCCGTGCGGGCAAAGACCACGGCGCCCTTTGCCTGATCGGCGCAGGAGATCGAGGTCTTTTCGCCGTTGATCACATAATGGCTGCCGTCGCGTTCCATCCGCAGGCCAAGGTTCGCCGCATCCGATCCGCCGCGCGGTTCGGTCAGGGCGATGGCCACGATCAGCTCGCCGCCGATCAGCTTCGGCAACCAGTCCCGCTTGATCTCCGGATTGGCGAATTTGGACAGGATCTGCCCGTTCAGCGAGGCAAGGATGTTGACGTAGCCCATGTTGAAATCGCCGCGCGCGATTTCCTCGATGATCACGCCGGAATAGATCGCGCCCGAGCCGAGGCCGCCGAATTCTTCGGGCAGTTCGGGGGCGATCAGCCCGAGGCGGCCCATCTCGCGCAGAAGCTCCGGCCCGAAGCCGCCGGTCTTTTCGCGGGACTGGTAGCCCGGGGCCAGCTTTTCGGTGGCGAACTTGCGGGCAAGATCGCGCAGCGCGGTCAATTCCTCGGTGTCGAAGATGGTCGGATACATCGCAGGCCCTCGGTTGCTGACAGTCTGGGGGCACCCGGACAAGGCCGGGCCGCCCGTCATCTGGAGGGGAGGCGATTGTTGCAGACGCCGCGGACCCGCGGCGCGCGGGATGCTTCGGCCGGCCCCCTCCCCCGGGGCCGCCCGCAGATCACTTCTGATATTTGCGGAAGTCGGGCTTGCGCTTTTCCTTGAAGGCGATGCCGCCTTCCTTCGATTCATCCGTGTCGTAATAGAGGCTGAGCGCATACATCCCCAGCCCCGCGATGCCGCGCTGATGCTCGGTATCGACGTTGAAGCTGCGCTTGGCGATGGCGATGGCCGTGGGCGATTTCTCCATGATCTCGGCGCACCAGCGGTCGACTTCCGTATCCAGCTGATCGTCAGGCACCACGGTGTTCACAAGCCCCATGGCCAGCGCTTCGGGCGCCTTGTAGCGGCGGCAGAGATACCACATCTCTCGCGCCTTCTTCTCTCCCACCACCCGGGCCAGAAAGGCCGTTCCAAAACCCGGATCGACCGAGCCGACTTTGGGCCCGACCTGACCGAACTGGGCCGTTTCACTGGCGATGGTAAAATCGCAGATGGTGCACAGGACATTGCCGCCGCCGACCGCATAGCCGCGGACCTTGGCGATGACCGGCTTCGGCACGTCGCGGATGATGGAATGCAGATCCTCCATCGGCAGGCCGATGGTACCGCGGCCATCATACTGCCCCTCATGGGCCGACTGGTCGCCGCCGGTGCAGAACGCCTTGGACCCGGCGCCGGTCAGGACGATGACGCCGATCTTCTTGTCCCAGCCCGCCTTGTTGAAGGCATGGATCAGCTCTTCGCAGGTCTTGCCGCGAAAGGCGTTCATCTTGTCGGGGCGGTTGATGGTGATGGTGGCCGCGCCGTCCTTCACCTCATAAAGGATGTCGGTGTAGTCCATGGCTTTCTCCTCAGCCGTGCATCGTCAGACCGCCCGAGACCGAGAGGGTCTGGCCGGTGATGAAAGCCGCGTCGTCCGAAGCCAGGAACAGGATGGCACCGGGCAGATCCTCGGGCTTGCCCATCCGGCCCAGCGGCACGGCGCGGGTGAATGCGGTGCGCAGCTTTTCCTTGTCGCCCGCACCTTCCATGAAGGCCTCAAGCATGGCGGTTTCGGTCACGCCGGGGCAGACCGTGTTGCAGGTGATGCCGTTCCTTGCATGCTCGCGCGCCAGCGTCTTCATCAGTGCGATGATCCCGGCCTTGCAGGCCGAATAGACGCTTTCCCCCGACGACCCGCCACGGCCCGCATCCGACCCGATCGATACGATACGCCCCGGCACGCCGCGCGCCATCATGGACAGGAGCACGGGCTTCGTGATGTTCAGCGCGGTGCGCAGGTTGATGTCGATGATCTTCGACCAGTAGTCTGGTTCGGATTTGACGAAAGGGATGAACAGGTCCCATCCGGCATTGTTCACCAGCACATCGACGGGGCCGAACCCCGCCTCGATCTTTGCCAGGGCGGCCTGTGTCGCGTCATAATCCACAAGGTTCACGACCATCTCGACCGCCTCGCCGCCCTGCGCGCGGATCTCAGCGGTCACCCGCGCGGCGGCCTCGGCGCTGATATCGGCCACGACAACGCGCGCGCCTGCTTCGGCAAAGCGCAGGCAAGTGGCGGAACCGATGCCCCCACCCCCGCCCGTTACGACAACAACTTTACCTTTCAGCCCACGCACGGCATCCTCCCTCAATGTTCACAGGCCACAAGATTCCACAGAAGCACAATAATATCTTGCGATATTCTGTCATACTTAATGCGAATCTCTGGATCAGCCTCCCTGACATTACAAATAGCGGTCCGTAAATATATGTCAATATATTTACGTTATTTGCGCATCATGGCGCAGCTTGACCTTGGACCCGGCGCCGTTCACATTGGCGCCATGGCACGAGACGGCGACAAGTTCAGGGATCTTTCACTGGGGCTGAGCAACCGGCTCTTCTTCCGTCTCTACCAATGCGCCAACATGCTGCACAAAACCGGCACCCGCGCGCTGGACGATTACGGCATCACCACCCAGCAATGGGCGGTTCTGGGCGCCCTGACGCGCCCGGCCTTTGAAAAGGGCGCGCCCGTCGGCGATCTTGCGGCCTTCCTGCTGGTCTCGCGCCAGAACCTTGCCGGCGTTCTGTCCCGGCTGGAGGCGCTTGGCTTCATCGAACGGGCGGTGGCCGAGAACGACAACCGCTCCCGCCTGATCCGGCTGACCCCCAAGGGCCAGGCCCTTTGGGACGAGAATATGCGCCCCGTCATTGCCGATTTCTACGATGCGGCGCTGTCCGGCTTCTCGACCGAGGACAAGATCCACATGATCCATTACCTCGACAAGATGCTGCGCAAGCTCCGGGATATCGACCCCGAAGCCGGCGAGGGGCGGAAGGCCGCCGAATAGCCGCTAAAGGCCCGCGCGCGCCCTGGCCCCGGCCACCAGCGCCTTGGCGATCACGATCTGCTGGATCTGCGTGGTGCCCTCGTAGATGCGGAACAGCCTTGCATCGCGGAACAGCTGCTCGGCCCGGTATTCGCGGATATAGCCGTTGCCGCCATGGACCTGCACGTTGCGATCCGCGATCCGGCCCACCGATTCAGACGCGAACATCTTTGCGCAAGACGCCTCGACACTGACATTCTGTCCGGCATCGCGTCTGCGCGCCGCATCCAGCACCATGCAGCGCGCGGCATAGGCCTCGGCCTGACTGTCGGCGACCATGGCCTGCACCAGCTGAAACTCGGCCAGCGGCTTGCCGAACTGGCGGCGGCCCACCGCATAATCCAGCATGTCGCCGATGATCCGCTCTGACAGGCCCACACAGGCGGCGGCAATATGCAGGCGACCCTTGTCCAGCACCTTCATCGCCGTCTTGAAGCCCTGCCCCTCTTGCCCACCGATCAATGCACTGGCAGGCACGCGACAGTCTTCGAAAATCACGTCGCAGACATGGGCGCCCTGCTGGCCCATCTTCTTTTCCGGCCTGCCCAGCGACAGGCCCGGGGTACCGCGCTCTACCGCAAAGGCCGAAACCCCGGCTGCGCCCTTCTGGGTGGCGTCGGTGCGCGCCATCACGGTGAACACCCCGGCATGAGGGGCGTTGGTGATAAACCGCTTGGTTCCGTTCAGCACATAGAATTCACCCTCCTTGCGGGCTGTCGTCTTCACCGAACCCGCATCCGAACCCACGTCCGGCTCGGTCAGCGCGAATGAGCCGATGATCTCGCCCGAGGCGAGGCCGGGCAGATATTTCGCCCTCTGCTCGGGCGTGCCGTCGATGGCGATGCCCTGCATCCCGATGCCGACATTGGTTGCGAACATCGACCGGAAGGCGGGGGCGGCACGGCCCAGCTCGAAAACGGCCAGCACCTCCTCCTCCATGGTCAGGCCCAGACCGCCGAATTCCTCGGGAGCGGTCAGGCCGAAAAGGCCCATCTCGCGCATCTCGGCCACAAGACCGGCGGGGATGGCGTCGGACTCGGCCACCTCAGCCTCGGCCGGGATCAGCCGCTCGTCCACAAAACGCCGCAGCGTTTGCAGGAACTGGGTCAGTGTCTCGCTGTCCATGGCCATGACATCCTCCCGTAGTTATGGCAATATATTGTTATATAGGAGGCGCCATCATCGTTCGCAACAAGTGTTTTTCGGCCATAAACAGTGATTATAGGGTGGAGTCTGAAAATATCCTTGATAATATAAGACAATATGTTTACGTTCATTCAGGGAGGAACCACCATGAAGGCCATCGTGCTGACCAAGCGCGGCGCCGACGGCGTCGCCTGCCTTGACATGCCTGCGCCTGACTGTCCGCCCGGCTGGGCACGGGTGCGGATGCGCACCGCCTCGGTCAACCGCGTCGATCTTTACATGCGTGACAACGGCGCGGGTATCACCCATGACCTGCCACTGATCATGGGCGTCGATGGTGCCGGAGAGGTGATCGAGGCGCCGGAAGAATCGGGCTTGCATCCCGGCGATCCCGTCGTCCTTTACCCCTATGAATTCTGCGGCCATTGCCGGGCCTGTCTGGCCGGCGATCAGCCGCTTTGCCGGCAGGCCCGGATTTTGGGTGAACACCGCCATGGCACCTTTGCCGAAGAGGTGGTGATCCCCGCCCCCTCGCTGGTGCGGTTGCCGAAGAACGCGGATCTGCGGCAGGCGGGGGTTCTGGGCGTCGCCTATCTGACCGCCTGGCGCATGGTCTTCGGCAAGGCCGCGGCCGGGCCGGGACAAACCGTGCTGGTGCAGGGTGCGGGCGGGGGCGTGGCCTGCGCCGCGGTGCAGCTGGCCCGCATGGCCGGGGCGCGTGTCCTCGTCACCACATCCGGCGCCGAGAAGCTTGCGCATTTTCGCGGCCTTGGGGTCGAAACCATCGACCATCGGTCCGAAGACGTGGTCCGCGCCGTGCTGGACATGACCGCAGGCGATGGCGCCGATCTTGTCATCGACAATGTGGGCGAGAAAACATGGGGCGTGAGCCTGCGCAGCCTTGCACGCGGCGGCCACCTCGTCACCTGCGGCGCAACGACCGGCGCACATCCCTCGGCCGAGATCCAGCGCCTGTTTGTCCGGCAGATTTCCGTCCACGGCTCGACCATGGGCAGCATGGAGGAATTCCGCCGCCTGATCCGCGCCTGGCAGTCCGGCGCCTTCACCCCCGTGATCGACAGCGCCTTTCCCCTGCCCGAGGTGCCCGCGGCTTTTGCCCGTCTCGACCATCCCGCCCGTCTGGGCAAGATCCTGATCCAGATCCCCTGAGGCCCCCATGTATGACTGCATCCTGACCGAAACCCGTGGCCCGGCCGGCCTGATCACGCTGAACCGGCCCGGCGCGCTGAACGCGCTGAACCGGCAGATCACGGCAGAGCTTTCGGCCGCCGCCGCCGCCTTTGACGATGATCCCACCATCGGCGCCATTGTCGTCACCGGCTCGGACCGGGCTTTCGCCGCGGGTGCGGATATCAAGGAGATCAAGGACAAGACCTTTGCCGAGGTCTATGAGGAAGACCTGATCACCGCCACATGGGAAGGGCTGGCCCGGGTCCGGAAGCCGGTGATCGCCGCGGTTTCCGGCCATGCCATCGGCGGCGGATGCGAACTTGCGCTTATGGCAGACATCATCATCGCCGCGGACAACGCCCGCTTTGCGCTGCCGGAAACCACGATCGGGATCATTCCCGGCGCGGGCGGCACACAGCGGCTGACCCGTATCGCGGGCAAGGCCGTGGCCATGGACATGATCCTGACCGGGCGCGCGCTGACGGCCGCAGAGGCGCTGGCCATGGGGCTGGTCAGCCGTGTTGTTCCCGCAGGCACCCATCTGGAGGAAGCGCTGGCGATTGCAGGAAAGATCGCCGCCGCCTCACGGCCGGTGTTGCGGCTGGCGAAAGAGGCGGTGAACAAGGCTTATGAGACCCATCTGCAAGAGGGGCTTTATGTCGAACGCCGCCTGCTTTACGCGACCTTCGCGCTGGAAGACCGGCGCGAGGGTATGAATGCCTTCGCCGAAAAGCGCAAACCTGTCTTCCGGAACCGCTGACCGGTAGGTTTCTGCGGGCGACCCGCAGGCAGGGTTCAACTGCCCGCGTTGCCCCAGATCACCGCATTCTCGTGCCGTTTGATGACGTGTTTCAGATCGTCGAAGGCGCTGATCACATGGCCCGCAAACCGCTCGGCCGCGGGCGCGCGGGCCACATTCACCCGCCGCAGGATGCCCAAGGACCGGTTCGGCTGCGGAATGTCATAGGGCAGCACCGCGATCCGGTTTTCCTTGCGCAAGGCAAAGACGACCGAGAAGGGCAGTACTGCCAGCGCATCGGTTTCGGCCAGTACGTTCACCACGCTCATGAGCGAGCCGCCGGAATAGCGGATGTTCAGATCCGACATGCCTATGGACATGAGGATCATCTGCAGGTCCGACATCAGCGGCGATCCGGGCAGCGGCGCCACCCAAGGATAGGCGGTCAGGTCCTGCGCCTCCAGCGGGCGCTTGCGCATCAGCGGATGGCCCGGGCGGCAGGACACGATGTTGCGGCCGGGCAGGATCTCGGTGAACTCGAACCCCGGACCAAGGTCCAGCACCCCGATCGGCACGATGCCAAGGTCGATCTGCGCAGCCTCCAGCGCGGCGGCGATCTCGGGCAGGTTCATATAGGATTGCTGCACGGTGATGCCCGGTTCGTGCTGCTGGAATTCCCCGATCATCCGGCTGATCATCGCATCCATGAAAAAGGGCACCCCGCCCACCCGCACAAGGCCGGTGGTGCCGCGCACAAACCCCTGCACCGCATCCGACGCCCGGCGCGAGGCGGCGATGATCGCCCGGCCCTGCACCGCCAGCTGCGCGCCAAGGGGGGTGGCCTGAAGCGGACGGCGACCCTTGACGAACAAGGGCTCGGCCACCCGCGCCTCCAGCATGGCCAGCGAGCGTGACACCGCAGGCTGGGTCAGGCCCAGCATCGCGGCCCCTTCGGACACGCCGCCCGCGTCCAGAACGGCCGCAAGCTGCATCAGATGGCGTTCATTCAGCTTCATACCACTGTGCTATACTGTCGGGCGAACAACTCAACCTAAAATCGCCACGGCCGGTCTATCCCTTTGACCAAGGGGAAGGGAGGCCCCGGCGGGATGGACGGCCAGCAGGAGGGGCCGCGGCAGGGCAAGGCCCCGGCAGCGGCAGATGTGGAAACGGATTTCACCGCGCGTCTGGCGCGGCTGCCTGCCTCGCGGCTGACGGGCACGCTCGGTCCGCTGGTGGCGGTGCTGAGCGGGCTGATCCGCGACCTGCGCCTGAGCCCGGCCGAGTTCCGCGCCACATTGGATTACCTGACCGAGGTTGGCCATTATTCCGATGCCCGGCGGCAGGAATGGGTTCTGCTGGCCGATGCGCTTGGCCTGTCGGCGCTGGTCGAGGATCTGGCCACGCCCCGGCCCGCCAGCGCCACGCCCAACACGGTGGCCGGGCCGTTCTACCGCCCCGACGCGCCGGAGCGCGCGAACGGCACGACCATCTCGCTGGATGGCAAGGGCGTGCCCCTGCAGGTCAGCGGCCGGGTAACAGCGCTGGACGGCAGCCCGGTCGCGGCCGCCATGGTCGAAGTCTGGCAGGCCAGCGGTCAGGGCCGCTACGAAAATCAGGAGCCGGACCATCAGCCGGAGAACAACCTGCGCGGCCGGTTCCGCGCGGACGGTCAGGGCCGGTTCGCCTTCGCCTCGGTCATGCCCGGCGGCTATGCGCTGCCGTCGGACGGGCCGGTCGGGCGGCTGATGGCGGCGCTTGGCCTGTGCCTTGAGCGGCCGGCCCATATCCATTTCCGCGTCTCTGCCCCCGGGCATGAGAGGCTGACGACCCAGATCTTCGACCGGGCGCATCCCGCCATCGGCCGGGATGCCGTCTTCGGGGTGAAATCCGAACTTCTGGCAGATTTTCGTGCGGTGCCTTCGCCCGGAGGACAGGAGCGCCGCGCGCTTGACGTGACCCTTGTGCTTTGCCCGCAGCGGCAAGGCTGAACGACCAACGGAGGAGACCCAATGTCCACGATCAGCGGATACCACCACCTGACGATGTCCACGGACGGCGCGCAGGAAGATTTCGACTTCTACACCAAGACCCTTGGCCTGCATTCGGTGAAACGCACGGTGCTGTTTGACGGCGTGCTGCCGGTCTATCACCTGTATTACGGATCGCCCAACGGCGATGCCTCGACCATCATCACCACCTTCCCGTTCCGCAAGCCCGGCGTCTATGGCCGCCGCGGGACCAACCAGTCGCGCACCATCATGCAGGCCATCCCGAAGGGCGCCGCGGATTTCTGGGTGGACCGGCTGAACGCGCGCGGGATTCCGGCGGAAAAGATCACCCGCTTCGGGGCCGACCGGGTGGCCTTTGCCCATCCCTGCGGCATCCCGCATGAACTGGTGGAATCCGACAGCGATACGCGTGAGCCGATCACCAATGACGCGCAGGGCATCGGTAAGGCCCACGGGATCAAGGGCATCTATGGCGGTCTGGTCGCCTGTTTTGACCGCACCGCGATGGAGGACTTCCTGACCATCGCCCTGCCGCTGACCAAAGAGGCCGACAACCACGAAGGCACCGTCTACCGCGTGCCTGATGCCAATGGCGTGATCCAGCGGGTCGAGGTGATCGACGACAAGACCAGCCCGCAAGGCACCTGGACGCTGTCGGGCGGCACGATCCACCACCTTGCGCTGAACACCGGCGATGAAGAAAACCAGATGAAGCTGCGCGCCCATATCGAGGGGCTGGGCTTCACCGATATCTCGGAACAGAAGGACCGGAACTACTTCAAGTCCTGCTACGTCCGGTCGCCCGGCGGCGCGCTGTTCGAACTGGCATGGACCACGCCGGAAGGCTGGGCCCGCGACGAGGCGCCGGGCGAGATCGGCAAGACGCTGGTCTTTCCGCCGTGGTTCAAGGACCGCGAGGCCGAACTGCGCGAAGGTCTGGAACAGGCCGAGTTCGCGTGATGTCCGGTGCGCTCCGTCTGGGGGCGCAGGGCGGCGGGGCAAGGGCGGTCTGCGTCCTTGTCCACGGCCGCGGCCAATCGCCCGAGGAGATGCAGTCGCATATCCTGTCCCGGCTGGACGTGCCGGAGGTGGCCTTCGTGCTACCCCGCGCGCCCGGCGGGGCGTGGTATGCGGCCAAGGCGGTCGATCGGCTGACCGCGGACACGCGGGCAGCCCTGTCGGCGGCGCTGGACCATCTGGCGGCGGATGTGGCGGCGGCGCGGGCGGCGCATCCGGGCCTGCCCCTGGTGCTGGCCGGGTTTTCGCAAGGGGCCTGCCTGTCGCTGGAATATGCCTTCGCGGGCCGCCCCGCCCCGCAGGCGCTGGTCGCGCTGACCGGCTGCCGGGTAGGCGTGCCTGCCGATGACCGGCCACAGTCCCTGCCCCCGCTCCTGCCCGTCTACCTGACAGGATCTGACAAGGACCCGTGGATCCCGGTCACCGCCTTTGCCGAAGCCGCGCTGGAGCTTGGGCTGGCACGTGCGCAGCTGCGCACGGACCTGTTCCCCGACCGCGGGCATGAGGTGTCGGACCCCGAAATTACCATGCTGCAACGGGTGCTGGATGATTTCTGCACCCGAAGCGCCACAGGAATGGCGGCCCCGCGCTAGGGGCCGCCGCTTGCATTTCCGGCCTGCGGAGAGAGGAGCCGCAGGACTTCACACACAGGGAGGATGACCATGCTGACCAGACGGAAATTCCTGCGCACGACGGCGGCCACCGGCCTGACCTTCGCCGCATCGGGCCTTGCCGCGCCTGCCATCGCGCAGGGCGCGAAGATCAAACTGGGCTATGTCTCGCCCCAGACCGGGCCCTTGGCCGGGTTTGCCGAAAGCGATGCCTATAATATCGCGGCCTTCCTCGCCTCGCCCGCGGGGGCGAATTTCGAGGTGGTGGTGAAGGACAGCCAGTCCAACCCCAACCGTGCCGCCGAAGTGGCCAAGGAACTGATCCTGCAGGATGAGGTCAGCCTGATGCTGGTCGCCTCCACCCCCGAAACCACCAATCCCGTGGCAGGCGTGTGCGAGGGCGAGGGCGTGCCCTGCATCTCGACCGTGGCGCCGTGGCAGCCGTGGTTCATCGGCCAGCAGGGCAATCCGGGCGATCCCGGCACCTGGAAGCCGTTCGACTATGCCTTCCACTATTTCTGGGGCATGGAAGATGTGATCGAGGTCTATACCGCCATGTGGAACCAGCTTTCCACCAACAAGGCGGTGGGCGGGCTGTTCCCCAACGATGCCGACGGCAACGCATGGGGCGACAATGCGAACGGCCTGCGTCCGGGGCTGGAGGCCAAGGGCTATGCGCTGACCAATCCGGGCAGTTTCCAGAACCTGTCCGACGATTTCTCGGCCCAGATCAATGCCTTCAAGGCGGCGAACACCGATATCGTGACGGGCGTGCTGATCCCGCCGGATTTCACCACCTTCTGGAACCAGATCCGCCAGCAGGGGGTGAAGCCGAAGATCGTGACCGTGGCCAAGGCGCTTCTGTTCCCGCAATCGGTGGAAGTGCTGGGCGAGGCCGGCCACAACCTGTCGTCCGAGGTGTGGTGGACGCCGTCGCATCCGTTCTCCTCCAGCCTGACGGGCAAAAGCTCGGCCGATCTGGCGGCGGATTTCACCGCGCAATCGGGGCGGCCGTGGACGCAACCCATCGGCTTTGTCCATTCGCTGTTCGAAGTGGCGGCGGATGTGATGGGCCGCGCCGAAGACCCGACCGACGGCGATGCTGTGGCCGAGGCAGTGGCGGCGACCGATCTGAACACGGTCGTCGGCCATGTGGCGTGGAATGGCGCCAATGTGCCGGAGTTCGCGGCCAAGAACGTCTGCAAGACCCCGCTGACCGGCGGGCAATGGCGGATGAAAGACGGCGGCGGCTATGATCTGGTCATCGTCGAAAACGGTGCCGCGCCGGAGATTCCGACCGGCGGCACCATGGAAGCGCTGGCCTGACCGCTGCGACGGCAGGGCCTGCTCCCGGTCCTGCCGTCACGCCTTGCCGGGCTTTTCCCGATAGGCAAGCTGCGCGCGGCTGATCCCCAGCAGCCGCGCCGCAGCCGACAGATTGCCCCCGGCCCGCGCCATAGCGGCGGCGCGGATCTGCGCCTCATGCGCATCAAGACTGAACCCGCCCGCAGCCAGCCGTTGGTCCAGCCACAGGGCAAAGGCGGCATCCGGGGCGGTGTCCGGCGCGGCGATGCGCAGTTGATGCCGGGCCAGTGCCGCGGCGGTCAGCGGCTCATCCGTTCCCCCCTCGACCAGCGCGGCGGTCAGCACGGCTTCCAGCCCGTCCAGCCCCGCGGGAGCCAGCGCCTCGGCCGCACCCGGCGCAAGCCCCGGATCGGCCAGCCCCAATTCATGCGCAAGCCGGGTCAGCAGCCGTGCCGCCAGATCAGCCATGTCACCCCCCCGCGCGGACAGCGCGGGCAGTTCCACCGCCAGGGGCATCAGCCGGATCCACAGCGGCGGCGCGATCCCGCCCGCCGCCAATGCAGAGAGGGTCAGGCCAGAGGTCAACGCCATGCGCGGACGGAGCTGCGGCTCCGCCTCGGCCAGAAGTCCGGCCAGCCGGACCTGCACCGCGGGCGGCATCTCCTCAACCCCCTCGATCAGCAGAAGCTGCGGCACCTCCTTCCGGCGCGGCTTTCTATGGGCGGCGAAAGCGGCGGACAGCGCGCCCACCTCCAGCCCGGCTCCGGGCAGGCGCTGTGCCTCGGCCCCCTGCAGCCGCGCCAGATGCAGCGCCGCCGCCGTCTGGCCCGCATGGCCCGCCCCGGCGATCAGACAGGGCAAGGGCAGACCGGCCGCTTGTTCCAGCTGCGGCAGCACCGGCGCCAGCAGCCGCGCCTCCAACCCTTCGGAGGGGCCTGCCAGAGGGGGCGGCGCGATCTGCGGCTGGCGATGCGCGGCCGGTTCGATCCGGCTGCGGAACAGCCGCACCTCGGCATCCTCCTCGCCCCAGCCTTCGGCCAGACGCCCGACCACCCGGCAGCATTTGTGCCCCTGCGCGGCGCAGGCGGTTTCCTTGTAGACCACCAGCGCCCCGAAGAAGTGGCTGGCATAGCCCGAGGCATAGCCCAGCTGCTGCCAGCAGGCCGGGCCATGGGCCGGGCGCAGCGGATCACCGGCGGCCTCGGCCTCAATGGAATTGTGCCACAGGAATTCGGCGTTGAACCGGCCGCGGGCAAAGTCGAAATCGTTGTGCTGCGTCTCGACCCGGACGATACCGCTGAACATATGCAGCCTTGTGCCCGCGGTGAAGGCATCGCCACGGTCCAGCGCGGGCCATGAGGCGGCCACGAAAGCGGCGTCATGCAGGCCCATCCGGAAGCCGCGGCGCAGAAGGAAGATCCGCGCCTCTGCCTCGCCCAGACGGGCGATCAGCTCACGCCGCAGGATACGGTCTGCCTCAGAATGATAGAGCGCGAGCCGTGCCCCGTTCAGGCGCAGCGCCCCGGTGGCGGCGTCGAACTCCAGCCCGCCCAACAGCTCCCGCAGGGTGGGGCGGCCGCCGCGGTCCATCAGGGCCGAGGATTCAAGGCTGGTGCGGATGCGGGTCATGGCGGCTCGGATCAATGGTATGCATGAAAAGATGAAGACATTTTACTTTTTGAGCAATCATCTTCGGGCCGGATCCGGGGCCACTTCCGCGGGATCATAAAAATTCCTTTATATTCAATGGTTTAAAATTATGCTTGTTTGCTATATTAATAGCGGTTTTCCGCATTTGACTTGCCGCCTGCTGGCCTGCGTTATGTGGCCATCCGCGGCCGTTCTGGGAGGGACGGGCCGCATCTGCCGCAAAATGCACGACAGGACCGGGCCTGCCCGATCCCCCGACCATGCGCCGCTTCCGGCCATGGCCCGTGCCTTCTGCGGCCAAAGGCTGGGAGGAGACCATGGCCGCACTGGAAAAGATGTTCGACGTTCGCGGCAAATCCGTGATCGTCACCGGCGGGGCCAGCGGCATCGGCCGCGCCTATGCCGAAATCATGGCCGAAGGCGGCGCAAAGGTCTGCATCTTCGACATCGACCCGGCGGGGCTGGACCGCACCGTGGCCGAGATCGGCGGCGACACCTGGGGCCAGGTGGTGGATGTGGGCGACCGCCCCGCCATGGCCGCGGCCTTTGATGCAGTGGCAGCAAAGCACGGCCGCATCGACACGGTTTTCGCCAATGCGGGCATCGACCCCGGCCCCGGCTTCAACACCCCCACGGGCGAACGCAACCCCGACGGCGCGATCGAGAATATCCCTGACAGCCAATGGGACCGCGGGATCGAGATCAACCTGACCTCGGTCTATACCACGGTGAAGAACGCGGTGCGGCACATGAAGCCGAACGGCGGGGGTGAGATCATCGTCACCTCCTCCATCGCGTCAGAGATCAACGAAAGCATCGTCGGCACCAGCTATATGCCCGCCAAGGCCGCGGTGAACCATTTCGTGCGGCATATGGCGATGGAACTGGGCGCCTATGGCATCCGGGTGAACGCCATCCTGCCCGGCCCCTTCATCACCAATATCGCCGGGGGCCGCCTGCGCAACAAGGAAGACCGCGCCGCCTTTGAAAGCCAGTCGCTGATCGGCCGGATCGGCGATGTCGAGGATATCAAGGGGCTGGCACTGCTGCTCGCCTCGCCCGCGGGGGCGTATTTCACCGGTTCGCTGGTGGTGATCGACGGCGGATCGCTGATCCGCATGACCTGAACGACCTGACGGCCGGACCCCGCCGGGGAGGGTGGGGCCGGATCAACCGACAAGAGGGAGGACGACCAATGACCTATTACAACAGGCTGGTGAAATCCGGCATCAGCCGCCGCGCGGTGCTGCGGGGCATGGGGGCCGGCGTGGCCGCCAGCACGCTGGCGCTGCCCACCTATCTGCGCGCGCAGACCGCGGGCACGATCAAGCTGGGCTATCTGACGCCCGCAACCGGCCCCTTGGGGCTGTTCGGGGAAACCGACGGCTATACCGTGCAGAAGATCCGCGAACATCTGGGCGGGCAGCTGGTGTCCTCGAACGGCAACACCTATGCGATCGAGATTCTGGAACGCGACACCCAGTCCAACCCCAACAAGGCGGCGGAACTGGCGGGCGACCTGATCCTGAACGAGGAGGTGCATCTGATGGCGCCCGCCTCGACCACCGACACGATCCTGCCGGTGATGGAGCAATCCGAACTGTATGAGGCGCCCTGCATCTCTTCGGGCGCGCCGTGGCAAGCGGTTATCATGCCGCGCGGCGGTGGTGAGTTCGACTGGACCTACCACTTCTTCTGGGGTCTGGACGAGGCGCTGAACACCTTCGTGGGCCTCTGGAACGGGCTGGAGACCAACAAGAAGGTCGGCATGCTGTTCCCGCAGAACATCGACGGCGAGACCTGGGGCAATGACAGCTATGGCCTGCCGGTGCCGACCAAGGCCGCAGGCTATGACGTCACGATCCCGGGCTATTTCCAGCCACGGACCAATGACTTCTCGGCCCAGATCGCGGCGTTCAAGGAAGCGGGCGCCGAAATCATCGGCGGCATCACCTATCCGGACGACCTGAAAACCTTTGTCACCCAGTGCAACCAGCAGGGGTTCAAGCCGAAGGCGGTGACGGTGGCGGCGGCGCTGCTGTTCCCCGGCGGCGTGGAAGCCATGGGCGAACTGGGCAACGGCATGTCGTCCGAAGTCTGGTGGACCCCGGCCTTCCCGTTCCCCTCGACCCTGACCGGACAGGACAGCCGCGCGCTGGCCGACCAGTGGGAGACCGACCAGAAGCGGCAGTGGACCCAGCCTCTCGGCTATTCGCACGCGCTGATGGAAGTGGCGATCGACATCCTGAAACGCTCGACCGATCCCCTGGACCGCGAGGCCAACCGCGAGGCGATGGCGGCGACCGACATCACCACCGTCTGCGGCCCGGTGAAATTCGCCGGCACCCCGCACAAGAACATCTGCACCATGCCGATCTTTGGCGGTCAGTGGGTGAAGGGCGAAAAGTGGCCCTATGACCTGAAGATCGTCGACAACA
Source organism: Neotabrizicola sp. VNH66 (assembly GCF_049445895.1). Taxonomy (NCBI): domain Bacteria; kingdom Pseudomonadati; phylum Pseudomonadota; class Alphaproteobacteria; order Rhodobacterales; family Paracoccaceae; genus Neotabrizicola; species Neotabrizicola sp. VNH66. Next base: position 41,401 of record NZ_JBMSDW010000014.1, on the reverse strand, counting down.
GCGTGAACCAGCTGTTCGAGCCGGAACAGAAGATCGTTCCGCTCGCCTGGTGATCATGCGGGACAGCGTTATTCAGAACGGGGGACAGGGATTGGATCACGACATCCTTCTTCAGGCCCGCAACGTCTCGAAAAGCTTTGGCGCCGTGCGGGTTCTGCACGGGGTCAGCTTCGATGTGCGCCGCGGCGAGGTGTTGGGCATCCTTGGTCCCAACGGTGCGGGCAAGACCACGCTGTTCAACATGATCAGCGGCGATCTGAAGGCCTCGGGCGGAGAAATCCGCCTGGGCGACCGCGCGCTCGGGTCCGAGCCGCCGTTCCGGCGCTGTCAGATGGGGATCGGCCGCACCTATCAGATTCCGCGGCCCTATTCCGGGATGACCACCTTTGAAAACCTGCTTGTCGCCTCGGCCTTCGGGGGCGGCAAGTCCGAACAGGACAGCTATGCCTTCTGCGCGCAGGTGCTGGCCGATTGTGAATTGTCGTCGCGGGCCAATGTGCAGGCGGGCAAGCTGACGCTTCTGGACCGCAAGCGTCTGGAACTTGCCCGCGCGCTGGCCTCGGACCCGAAGCTTTTGCTGCTGGACGAGATCGCGGGCGGGCTGACGGATGAGGAATCGAAACAGCTGGTGGCGCTGGTGCGGCGCATCCGCGACCGCGGCGTCACCATCGTCTGGATCGAGCATGTGCTGCACGCGCTTCTGGCGGTGGCGGACCGGCTGATGGTGCTGAACTTCGGTGAAAAGATCGCCGAAGGCGCCCCCGAAGCGGTGATCGCCGACCCCGAGGTGAAGCGCGTCTATATGGGGATCGAGGCATGACGGCGGTGCTGTCCACCCATGGGCTGATTGCCCGCTACGGGGATTTTCAGGCGCTGTACGGCGTCGATACCGAACTGGCCGAAGGCGAGGCGGTGGCGCTGATCGGGGCGAACGGGGCGGGGAAATCCACCTTCCTGCGCGCGATCATGGGCCTTTTGCCGGTGGCGCCGGATATGGTGCGGCTGAAGGGCCAGCCCATCGGCGGAATTGCCACCGACCGGATGGTGCAGATGGGTGTGGCCATCGTGCCCGAAGGCCGCCGCCTGTTTTCCGGCATGTCGGTCGAGGACAACCTGCGTGTGGCGGTGGATCAGGCCGAGCGTCTGGACCGCAAGGGCGGTTGGTCGCTACCGCGGCTGCAAAGCCTGTTTCCGATCCTGAAGGAAAAGGCCCGCACCCCGGTGCAAAGCCTGTCGGGCGGGCAGCAGCAGATGGTGGCCATCGGCCGCGCGCTTCTGTGCCAGCCCTCGGTCCTGCTGTGTGACGAGATCAGCCTTGGCCTTGCGCCCAAGGTGATCCGTGAAATCTATGCCGCCCTGCCCGAGATCCGGGCGCAGGGGACGGCCGTCATGCTGGTGGAACAGGATGTGGGTCTGGCCCAATCCGCCTCGGACCGGCTCTATTGCATGCTGGAGGGTCGCGTGACGCTGACCGGACGTTCCGCCGAAGTCACCCGCGACCAGATCGGCGCGGCCTATTTCGGAGGCTCCCATGCAGTGGTTTGATGCGCTGGTACAGGGCATCCTGCTGGGCGGGATGTATGCGCAATATGCGCTTGGCATGGCGCTGATGTTCGGGGTCATGCGGATCGTGAACGTCAGTCATGGCGATCTGGTGATCCTGTTGTCGCTGGTGGGGATTTCGCTCTCGGCCTCGTTCGGGCTGGGGCCGTTCACGGTGATGGTGGCGCTGGTGCCCTTGGCCGTGGGGCTGGGCTGGCTGTTGCAGAAGGCCATCCTGAACCGGGTGGTGGGGGATGACCCCCTGCCCTCGCTGATCGCGACCTTCGGCCTGTCGCTGGCGTTGCAGAACCTGATGCTGCAGATCTGGTCGGCGAACAGCCGGTCGCTGCCCGGCGGTGGCATCGAAAGCAAATCGGTGCAAATCGGCGGCATCTACATCGGCCTTCTGCCGATGATCGTGCTGGTCTTCGCCATTGGTCTGACCTTCGCGCTGGACCTGATGCTGAAACGGTCGCGCTTCGGCCGAGCGCTGCGGGCCGCGGCCGCCGATGTCGAGGCGGCGGCGATGACCGGGATCAACCCGCGCCGGGTCTATGCCGCGGCCACCGCCATTGCCGTGGGCATCCTGGGCTTTGCCGCGGTGTTTCAATCCCTGCGGTCCACCGTGGCCCCGGCCGATGGCGGGGCGCAGCTGATCTATGCCTTCGAGGCGGTGATCATCGGCGGCATGGGCTCGGTCTGGGGGGCCTTCATCGGGTCGATGGTGCTGGGCATCAGCCAGGCCATCGGCTTCCGCATCGACCCCGGCTTCGGCGTGCTGGCGGGGCATCTTGTCTTCCTTGTGGTGCTGGCAACCCGGCCGCAGGGCCTGTTCGGAAAGGGCTGAACCATGACCTCCATTCCCGTTCCGCCCGCCCCCGCCTTTACGGTCCGCCGTCAGACCCTGTCGGGCCGTATCGCGCTGACCTTGTTCGCGCTGGTCCTCATCGGGCTGGCCACCATGCCGTGGTGGGCCAAGACCGGCACCATCCGCATGGTCCTTGAACTGTGCTGCTACATCGCCGTAGCCCAGATGTGGAACATGCTGGCGGGCTATGCCGGACTGGTCTCGGTCGGGCAGCAGGCCTTCATGGGGGCGGCGGGCTATGCCTTGTTCGTGCTGGCCCAGACCTTCGGGGTGAACCCGTTCCTTGCCATCGCTCTGTCCTTGGTGGTGCCCGCGGTGCTGGCCGTGCCGTGCTATCTGCTTCTCCACCGGCTGGACGGGCCCTATTTCGCCATCGGCACATGGGTCGTGGCCGAGGTGTTCCGGCTGGTCGCCACCAACCTGTCGTGGGTGAATGCCGGCGCCGGCATGTCGCTGACGGTAATGAAGGATTACTCCGCCGATCAGCGCAACATCGCCATGTCGCTTCTGTGTGCGGCGATGATCCTGCTGACCATCGGCGGCAGCTACTGGTTCCTGCGGTCCCGCTATGGCCTTGCGCTGATCGCCATGCGCGACAACCCGGTCGCGGCAGCCAGCCAAGGCGTGAACGTGAAACGCCTGCGCTTCATGATCTATGTCGCGGCGGCTGTGGGCTGCGGGCTGGCCGGATCGGTCTATTTCATGGCGCAGCTGCGGATCAACCCGGCCTCGGCCTTTGATCCGATGTGGTCCAACCTTGCCATCTTCATCGTGATGGTCGGCGGCATCGCCTCGATCGAGGGGGTACTGATCGGAACCGCCATCTATTTTGTGGCCGACCGCTGGTTCGGCGAATATGGCGCCAGCTACTTTGTGGTGCTGGGCGTGATGACCGTGCTGGTCGCGCTTTATGCCCGGACCGGGATCTGGGGCCTTGCCTCCCGCCGCTGGGATGCGCCGTGGTTCCCGATCCGTCGCCATCTGATCCTGAAGACGGAGGAGAAGTGATGAAAGCCGCCCTCTTCGATGCGGTCGGCACGCCGCTGCGCGTGACCGATCTGCCCGATCCCACCCCCGCCGCCGATGAGGTGGTGCTGCGGGTGGCCGGTTGCGGCATCTGCGGCAGCGACCTGCATATCACCGAAGACCCGAAGCCCTTCGGCATCGGCGCGGGCTATGTGCTGGGGCATGAGATTTCGGGCGAGGTGGTGGCCACCGGCGCCGCGGTCACCGATCTGACCGCCGGAGACCGGGTGGCCGTGGTGCCGATGCGCGGCTGCGGCCATTGTGCCCGCTGTCTGGCCGGCGACCCGGCCCGCTGCGCCCAGATGGTGCTGATCGGCGGCGGCTATGCCGAATATGTCGCGGTCGCGGCGCGGCAATGCCGCCTGCTGCCCGAAGGCGTGGCGCTGGCGGACGGCGCGCTGGCCGAGCCGCTGTCGGTCGCCCTGCATTGCATCGTGCGGTCAGGGATGAAGCCGGGGGACCGCGTGGCCATTCTGGGTGCCGGTCCCATCGGCCTGCTGGTCGCCTTCTGGGCGCGGCGGATGGGGGCCAGCCATGTGGTGATGGCCGATGTCCACACCCATCAGCGCGACCGGGCGCTGGCCCTGGGCGCCACGGATTTCGCCTTGTCCGGCCCGCATCTGGCCGAGAATCTGGCGGACCTCTGCGGCGGACCGCCGGATATCCTGTTCGAATGCGTGGGCAAGCGTGGCCTTCTGCAGGCCGCGACCGAGGCGGTGCGCCTGCAGGGCAAGGTCATCGGCGTGGGCCTGTGCATCGGCGGCGATGACTGGGACCCGTTCGTGGCGCTGTCGAAAGAGATCGACCTGATCTTCACCGTCTTCTTCCACCAGCGGAATGAATTCGGCGTGGCGTTGGATGCGCTGACCAGCGGCATTCCGCAGAACCTGATCACCGACCGGATCGGCCTGTCGCCGGTGCCGCAGGTCTTCGAAAGCCTGCGCCGCCGCACCACGCAGTGCAAGGTGCTGATCCAGCCCGAACTTTCCTGAGGAGGAAATGCGATGACCGTAGAATTCGAGACGCTGGACTATGACATCGGCGGCGTGAAAACGGTGGTCAAGGCCATCGGACAGGGCAAGCCGGTGCTGTTCCTGCACGGCGCTGCCACGCTGGAAGGCTTTGATTTTGCCGAAGGTCTGGCAGACCGCTTCCGCGTGCTGCTGCCCAGCCATCCCGGCATGGGCTTTTCCGGCCCTGCCCCGCATGTGGGCGATCTGACCGACCTGCTGCTGCATTACCTGAACCTGCTGGACGCCAAGAACCTGCCCGAAAAGCCGCATCTGATGGGCTTTTCCATGGGCGGCTGGATGGCCACCGAACTGGCGGCACTGGCGCGGGAAAAGTTCGACAAGGTCGTGCTGATCGCGCCCGCCGGGCTGAACGATCCGGCGCATCCGGCCACGCCCTTGGCCGGGATCGCCCCGCAGGATTTCCCCAGCTACATGACGCATGACGTGACGGTCGCGCTGAAATACTTCCCCGACGGGACCGATGCCGCCTTTGCCGAACAGTTCGGCGCCGACCGCGCACGCGAAGGCGATCTGGTCGGGCGGCTGTGCGCGCCCTTCGGCATGGGCCACCCGAACCTGAAACGCTTCATGCAGCGGATCACCAATCCCACGCTGCTGGTCTGGGGCGCCGAAGACCGGCTGCTGCCCGCAAGCCAGGCGCCGGTCTGGCTGGCGAACCTGCCCAATGCGCAATTCCTGTCCGTCCCCGCCACCGGCCATCTGGTGGCGCAGGAGCGCCCTGAGACCCTGAAATCCATCGGCGATTTCCTCGCCGCCTGACCCGCATCCTGAGGAGGAGCAAGATGAACAAGCCCATGAACCATGGCTATTGGGGCAAGACCGTCGATTACCGCAAGGTTCTGCAGGACATTGCCGCCATCGGCCCCAAGCTGGAAGCCAACGCCGCCGCCGATGAGGCCGCGGGTGAACTGACCAAGGAAAGCTTTGAGCTGCTGCGCCCGCTGCGCATGTCGCATCTTCTGGCCACGGAAGAGTTGGGCGGCGCGCAGATGCGCCCGACCGAGGTGCTGCAGCTTCTGGAGGCGATCACATGGTGGTCCGGCTCGGCGGGCTGGGTGTCCATGGTGCATTGCTGCATCGGCGCCATGTCCGCGGCGTTCCTGCCCGATTCCGCGGTGGAACGGCTGTTCGCGCCGGGGACCGAGAACCGTTTCTCCGGTCAGGGTGCACCGCTTGGCATGCTGAAGAAGGTGGACGGCGGCTATACGCTGTCGGGCAAGTGGTCTTATGGCTCGGGCTTCAGCCACGCCACATGGTCGCATTCCGCCTGTTTCGTCGATGACGGCACCGGCAAGCCCGCCAAGGATGAGGCAGGGAATGTCATCGTCATGTGCGCCCATGCGCCGATCCCGGAGCATAAGCAGCTGGGCAACTGGGACGTGCTGGGCCTGAAGGGCACCGGGTCCATCGACTATGCCGCCGAGAATGTCTTCGTGGCCGAGGATCTGGTGTTCCCGATCCTGACCGCGCCGCCGCAGCGCCTGAAGGAACTGTTCAGCCTTGGCATCGTCGGGCTGGCCGCCATCGGCCATACCGGCTGGGCCATGGGCGCCGGACGGCGGATGCTGGATGAGATCGCGGGCTTTGCCCGGTCGAAATCGGGCCGTGCGGGCCTGCTGGGCGAAAGCGAGAAGTTCTGGAATGACTATGGCCGCGCCGAGGCCAGCTATCGCGCCGCCCGCGCCTTCGTCATGGAAGTCTGGGGCGAGATCGAGCATCTGGCCGAGGCCGGCCAGCAGATGACCACCCGTCAGGTCAGCCTTGTGCATCTGGCCAAGTCGCAGATCCATGAGGTGGGCGTCGATGTCTGCAACTTTGCCTATCGCGCCTCGGGCGGGGCGGGGTTGCGGGCGGGCGTGATCCAGCGCACCTTCCGCGACATGATGGTCGCTGCCAACCACTTCACCATCGCGCCCTCCATCGTCACCTCGGCCGGGCGAGAGCTGGGCGGACAGTGGACGGACCGGGTCTGGCAGTTCTATGACCTGATCGAGAAGAAGTAAGCCGCGCGCGTCCGGGGGTGGCCCCGCCGCCCCCGGATGCCGGAGACCATGATGACGGATCTTTCCCACGCCTTTCGCGACGCCTTCCGCCTGCATCCGGCCGGGGTGGCGGTAATCACCGCCGATCCGGGCGGCCAGCCGGTGGCGATGACCGTCTCCTCGCTGATCTCGGTCAGCGCGGCGCCGCCGACGGTGGCCTTCTCGCTGTCGTCGCGGTCCGGGTCCACCGCGGCGGTGCTGGCGGCGGGCAGCGTGGTGATCCACCTGCTGCGCTTTGCCGATCTGGACCTTGCCCTTCTGGGCGCCACGCCCGGGGCCGACCGTTTCGGCGACGCCACGCCATGGACCCGCCTCCCCTCGGGCGAGCCGCGCTATACCGGCCCCGCCACATGGTTCCGCGCCCGCATCACCGGGTCCCTGCCGGTCGAAGGCGCCACGGTGGTGGTGGCCGAATTGCTGGAGGGGGAAAGCGTCGTCCCGCCCGGCGCGCCGGAACTGGAATCGCTCATCTACCTTGACCGCCGCTGGCACCGCCTGCGCGAGGCCGCGGACGGCAAGGCCAGCCTGACCCTGATGGATACAGAACCGCGCGACGTCTTCCGCTGACCCTGCCGGGGTCAGACCTTTGGAATGTGATCATTCGCGCGGGGGCGGCGGGCCGCCTGTTGCAGACCGACGGTGTCAGCACCGGGTCCAGCCATATCAGCGGCACCGACCCCGCCTCGATGACGGTGATGGATGCCGGGCCGCGGGTCATGGTCTCAGCAGTCTTCGCATCGCGGGTTGTTCGGTCATGCGGCGGACCGTGTCGGGCAGCACCGATGCGCCAGCGGTAATGATCGGCGAATGCGCGGCCAATCTGATCATTGCGGCGGGCTGAAGCCGGGACTTCATACCAGTTTGCGATATTGTCTCGCATCCATCCGATCACCTTAACCGGGCTCTGCGTCTAGGATGACCGGGAAGGGGGCGCCGGGGAGGGTGGCCCGGAGGGAAGTTCATGGCGATCCTGTCCTTGCAGGGCGTGTCCAAAAGCTTTGGCGCGCTGAAGGTCACCGATGACGTCAGCTTTGCGCTGCAACCGGGTGAGGCCCTGGGCATCATCGGCCCGAACGGGGCCGGAAAATCCACATTGTTCAACCTGATCACCGGAAATCTGCGCCCCGACGCGGGGGCCGTCCTGCTGGACGGGCGCGATGTGACGGGGGAAAGCCCGATGCAACGCTGCGCCTCGGGCGTGGGGCGGTCTTTCCAGATCCCGCAGCCCTTCGGTCATCTCTCGGTCTATGAAAACCTGCTGGTTGCCGCGCGGTTCGGCGGTGCCCTCCCGGCGGCCGAGGCACCGGGACATTGCATGGATATTCTGGAACGCACCGGGCTGGCCGCGCTGGCCGACCGTCCGGCGGACGCGCTGCCGCTTCTGAACCGCAAGCGGCTGGAGCTGGCACGTGCCATGGCCACGAAGCCGCGGGTGATCCTTCTGGATGAAATCGCAGGCGGGCTGACCGATGGCGAATGCGGGGAGCTGGTGGCCACGATCCGCGGCATTCATGCCGAGGGGACGGCGATCCTGTGGATCGAACATGTGCTGCATGCGCTGACCTCGGTCGTGACGCGGCTGATGGTGCTGAACTTCGGCCGCATGCTGATGATCGGCGCGCCCGATGAGGTGATGGCCGCCCCTGCCGTGCGCGAAATCTATCTGGGGATCGAGGCATGAGCCTGCTGCGCGTCGAAGGGCTGACCGCCCATTACGGGGATTTTCAGGCATTGTTCGGCGTGGATCTGGTGCTGGAGGCCGGTCAGGTGCTGGCCATCATCGGCGCCAATGGCGCGGGCAAGACCACGCTGATGCGCGCGATCACCGGCATCGCGCGGGTGACCGGCGGCACGATCACGCTGGACGGCACGGCGATCACCGGGCGCCCGGCGCCCGATATCCTGCGCGCGGGCATTGCGATGGTGCCTGAGGGACGCCGCCTGTTCCCCAGCCTGACGGTGGAGGAAAACCTGCGGATCGGCGCCCATGCCCGGACCGGCAACGGGTTCTGGACGCTGGAGCGGATCTTCACCCTGTTCCCCATCCTGCGCGACCGCCGCGCCCATCCGGGCACGGCCCTGTCCGGCGGGCAGCAGCAGATGGTCGCCATCGGCCGCGCGCTGATGTCGAACCCGAGGGTTTTGCTGTGCGACGAACTGAGCCTTGGGCTGGCCCCGGTGGTGATCCGCGAAATCTACGCCGCCTTCCCGATGATCCGCGACAGCGGCACCGCGCTTATCGTGGTGGAGCAGGACATCGGGCAAGCCCTGAAGGTGGCCGACCTCGTGCATTGCATGATGGAAGGCCGCATCCGCCTGTCCGGCCGCCCCGATGAGTTGAGCCGCGCGGCGATCCATGACGCCTATTTCGGGGTGAACCATGCGTGAGTTTTTGGGCCTCATGATCCGCCGCGCCGCCGGGGGGCCAGCCCCCCGGACCCCCCGGGATATTTTTGAACAGATGAATTGGGGGCGCCGGCATGATCTGGCTTGATACGTTGGTGCAGGGCCTGTTGCTGGGCGGGCTTTATGCGCTGTTCGCCGCGGGGCTGAGCCTGGTGTTCGGCATCATGCGGCTGGTCAATCTGGCGCATGGCGATCTGATCGTGCTGGGGGCCTATCTGATCCTTGGGATCGGAACCGCGCTTGGGCTGCATCCGTTCGTGGCGGCGCTGGTGGCGCTGCCGGTGATGTTCGGCCTTGGCATGGTGCTGCAGGGCGCGCTGCTGAACCGGGTGCTGGGCGAGGATATCCTGCCGCCGCTGCTGGTGACCTTCGGCCTGTCGGTGGTGATCCAGAACGGGCTGTTGTCCGCCTTCAGCGCCGACAGCCGAAAGCTGCCGCTTGGCCCGGTCGAGGCGGCCTCGGTCCCACTGGGGCCGGTGACGATCGGGGTCATGCCGCTCATGACCTTTGCCTCGGCCATTCTGGTGATCCTTGCGCTGAACTGGCTGTTCTACCGCACCGCGCTTGGCCGGGCGTTCCGGGCGACCTCGGACGACCCAGTGACGGCGCAGCTGATGGGCATTCGCCCGCAGCGGATTTTCGCGGTAGCGACCGGGATCGCGCTGGTCGTGGCCACCATCGCCGCGCTCTATCTGGGCGCGCGGGCGAATTTCGATCCCTCCATCGGTCCGGCGCGGCTGCTTTACGCCTTTGAGGCGGTGATCATAGGCGGCCTTGGCAGCCTGTGGGGCACGCTGGCGGGCGGGCTGGTCATCGGCGTCGCGCAGGCCATGGGGGCGGCGCTGAACCCGGAATGGCAGATTCTGGCCGGGCATATCGCCTTTGTCGCGGTGCTGCTGGTCCGGCCGCGGGGCCTGTTCCCGCGGGCCACGGATTAAGGGGGCGGGCATGCGCAATCTTCTGATCTTCGCGGCGGTGGGTCTGGCGCTGGCCATGGTGCCGATCCTTGGCTCGCGCGCCTTGGTGCAGGATCTGTTCATGGTGCTGTGCCTGCTGGTGCTGGCGCTGAACTGGAACCTGCTGGCGGGGTTTGCAGGCCTCGTCTCGGTCGGACAACAGGCCTTTGTCGGCATCGGCGCCTATGCGATGTTCGCCTCTGTCATCCTGCTGGGGCTGAACCCGCTGTTGGGGGTGGTGATCGGCGGGCTGGCGGCCATGGTGCTGTCGGTGCCGGTGGCCTTCTTCGCCTTCCGGCTGCACGGGGCCTATTTCGCCGTGGGCACATGGGCGGTGGCTGATATCGCCCGGCTGTCCTTCAGCCAGTGGAAGGCGCTTGGCGGCGGCACCGGCACCGCGTTGCCCAAGGATGCGGTGCAGGAAATGGCGATAATCCAGCTGCTGCGCGACCTGTTCGGCGGGTCCAAGGCGGCGGCGGTGGACATGCTGACCTATTGGCTGGCGCTGGCCCTGGTGTTGGCGATGCTGGCGGGGGCTTGGGTCTTCCTGCGGTCGCGCATGGGGCTGGGCCTTCAGGCGGTGCGCGACAATCCGGTGGCGGCGCGCTCGGTGGGCGTGGACCCGACCCGGCTGAAGGCGCTGGTCTTTCTGCTGACGGCCTTTGTCACCGGCCTTTGCGGCGGGCTTCTGTTCATCCAGATCGGCCGCATCTCGCCCGATGCCGCCTTCTCGCTTCTGGACTGGACGGCCTTCGTCATCTTCATCGTGGTGATCGGCGGCATCGGCACCCTGCCCGGCCCGATTGTCGGCGTTCTGGTCTTCTACGGGCTGGAACGCGCGCTGGCCGATTACGGCACCCTTTACCTGATCCTTCTGGGCCTGATCGGCATTGCGATCATGCTGTTCGCGCGGCGCGGCCTGTGGGGGACCTTCATCCAGCGGACCGGCTTTGACCCCCTGCCCCTTGGGCACCGGGCGCCGGCCCGCAGACAGCCGGAATGATCGAGGAGGAAAGATCATGAGCTATTTCACCGAAGAGAACTCTACCGGGACGGTGAACGGCCGCATGGGCAAGGACACCGATCCGCGTCTGGCCGAGGTGATGACCTGTCTGGTCAAGCATCTGCATGCCTTTGCCAAGGAATGCCAGCTGACGCAGGAGGAATGGGAATACGGCATCGGTTTCCTGACGCGCACCGGTCAGATCTGCTCGGGTGAGCGGCAGGAGTTCATTCTGCTGTCCGACACCCTTGGCCTGTCGATGCTGGTGGATGCAATCAACAACCGCCGCCCCGCGGGCGCGACCGAAAACACCGTCTTCGGCCCGTTCCATGTGGACGACGCGCCGATCCGCGCCATGGGCGACAATATCAGCCTGGATGGCAAGGGAGAGGCCTGCCTGTTCGAAGGCCGCGTGCTGGATCTGGAGGGCAACCCGGTGGAAGGCGCCACCGTCGATGTCTGGTCCGACAATGCCGACGGCTTCTATGATGTGCAGCAGCCGGGCATCCAGCCCAAGTGGAACAACCGCGGCCGGTTTATCACCGGACCGGACGGGCGCTATGCGTTCCGGGGCATCAAGCCGGTCAGCTATCCGATCCCGGATGACGGGCCGGTGGGGCAGATGCTGGCCCATCTGGGCCGCCATCCCTATCGCCCGGCCCATATGCATTATCTGGTCACAGCGCCCGGCAAGCAGAAGCTGGTCACCCATACCTTCGTGGGCGGCGATGAATACCTGACCTCAGACGCGGTGTTCGGGGTGAAGGACACGCTGGTCGCGCCTTATGAGCGGGTCAGCGGCGGCGATACGCTGTGGCGGTCCCCGTTCGATTTCGTTCTGGTCCCGGCCTGAGTCCCCCATGCCCAATGTCAAGTTCTTCGTGGACGAGGCGCGCTATCCGGCAGTGCAGGCGGACCTGTCCGCCCTGCTGCCGGAGCTGCGCGACATGCTTTGCACAGGCTTCGGCGTGGACCGCGCCGCCTGTCAGCTGGCGGTGATCCCGGTTCTGGGTCTGCCCGATCAGCCCGCCATCAATGCCGAACTGCACCTGCTGCCAAAGCCGGACCGGACCCGCGCCACGATCGAGTCCATGGCCGGGCGGCTGCGCGACCGGGTGGCCGGGGTGACGGGGCTGCATGTGGCGGTGCGCATCGCCACACTGGATGCGGCGACCTATGTCGCGCTGAAGTGACTATCCCCGCCGCCGGGTGACCTGCTGTTCATGGTCGATCCGCGCCTGAAGCCGCTGGAATTCGGCCGTCAGGAATCCGGTGAATTGCTTCACCGCGGGCGGACCCTGCCGGTCCGTCACGGTCAGGAACCCCAGTTGCCGGTCCGGGTGGTCGATCTTCAGCGGCAGCACCTCCAGCGGCACGGTGCGGCGCGACAGGAACACCACGGAATAGGGCAAGACCGTCAGCGCGTCCGACCCCGCCAGCACCGATTGCATCGAGGCGAGCGTCCCGCCGGAGAAATTCACCCGGAACTCCTCTTGCCCGATGGATTTCAGCGCGCGTTGCAGATCGCGGTAAAGCGGGCTGTTCGCGGGCGGCGCGATCCAGGCATAGGGTTCGATATCGGCCAGCGTGATGGCCTTCCTGCGGGTCAGCGGATGGCCCGCCCGGCAGGCGATCACGTTGTTGCCGGGCAGAAGCGGGGTGAATTCCATATCCAGCGGCACCTGCGCGGGATGCAGCGGCAGGATCGCCACATCAAGGCCGCCATTGCGCAGCCCGGTTTCCAGCTGGTCCAGATAGCCATAGGACTGGTCAATCTGCACACCGCTGTGCCGGCTCTGGAACTCCGCCACCATGGTGGCAACGACGCCATCCATGAAGATCGGCGATCCGCCGACGCGCAGCCGCCCGGCCAGACCCTGCCGGAACCGTTGCACCAGAAGGCTGGCCTCCTGATTGGCGCTGCGGATTTTTGCGCCCAGCCGGGCAAGGCTGGCACCCAGTTCCGTGGGCCGCAGCGGACGGCGCCCCGGCTCGAACAAGGGCATGCCGATGCGTTCCTCCAACAGCGCCATGGAGCGCGAGACCGAGGGCTGCGACTTGCCAAGCGCATCCGCGCCTTCGGTCAGCCCGCCCTTCTCGACGATGACCGCCAGAATCTCCAGATGTTCGCTGTCCAGCTTCATACCACAATGCGATATTAGATCCGCATCATCCGATCAATATTTCTGTTCCGCCGGGCTAGGTTTTTCATATCGAAGGGGCCGTGGGAGGAAACCGGATGTCCTTTTTCCGTGAGGAATTCACCGCGCGCAGCGCGGCCGTCCGCGTGCGCTTTGGCGCAGGGATCCGCAAAGCCGTGGCCGAGGAGATGGAGACGCTTGGCCTTTCGCGCGCGCTGATCCTGACCACGCCGCCGCAATCCGCCATGGCGGATGAATTCGCGGGCTATCTGGGCGCGCGGGCCGTGGGCCGGTTCACCGGCGCCGCGATGCATACGCCGGTGGATGTGTCCGAACAGGCCACCGCACTGGCGCGCGAATTGCAGGCCGATGTCGTCGTGGCCGTGGGCGGCGGTTCGACCACCGGCCTTGGCAAGGCCATCGCACTGCGCACCGACCTGCCACAGATCGTGGTGCCCACTACCTATGCCGGGTCCGAGGCGACAGGCATTCTGGGCCAGACAGAGAACGGCGTGAAGACCACGCTGACCAGCCCCAAGGTACAGCCAGAGGTCATTCTGTATGATGCCGAACTGGTGGCCACCCTGCCCGTGGCGATGACCGTAACCTCTGCGCTGAACGCCATGGCCCATGCGGCCGAGGGGCTTTATGCCCGCGACCGTTCGCCCCTGTCGTCGCTGATGGCGGTGGAGGGGCTGCGCGCCTTCCGTGACAGCCTGCCGAAGGTGATGGCCGCGCCCACTGATCCCGCGGGACGGGGTGAGACGCTTTATGGTGCGTGGCTTTGCGGCACGGTGCTGGGACAGGTGGGCATGGCGCTGCACCACAAGCTTTGCCACACATTGGGCGGCAGTTTCGACCTGCCCCATGCCGAGACGCATGCCGTCATCCTGCCCCATGCCATCGCCTATAACGCCGTGGCGGTGCCGGATCTGCTGGCCCCGGTCACCGATCTCTTCGGTCATGGCAATGCGGGGCTTGGCCTCTGGCATTTCGCAAAGGATGCGGGCGCGCCCATGGCTTTGCGCGACCTTGGGCTGACCCAATCCGATCTGGACCGCGCCACCGATCTGGCCGCCGCCAACCCCTACTGGAACCCGCGCCCGGTGACGCGCGACGGCATCCGCAGCCTGCTGCAGGCCGCGTGGTCCGGCGCGGCGCCTGCCGTCTGACACAAACCTGCGGGACGGGAGACCCGCCGCCATCTTTCTGGGAGGATTACATGGCCGACATCACCACCGATGTGCTGATCATCGGAACCGGGCCTGCGGGTTCGGCTGCGGCGGCGCTTTTGTCCAGCTATGGCATCAGCAATGTGGCGGTGAACCGCTACCGCTGGCTGGCCAACACGCCGCGCGCGCATATCACCAACCAGCGCACGATGGAGGTGCTGCGGGATCTGGGCCGTGAGGTCGAGGACGAAGCCTATATGTTCGCCACCCATCAGGATCTGATGGGCGAGAACATCTTCTGCGAAAGCCTTGCGGGCGAAGAGATCGGCCGGATGAAAGCCTGGGGCAATCATCCGCTGTCGAAGGCGGAACACGAAATGTCCTCGCCCACGCAGATGAACGACCTGCCGCAGACCTATATGGAGCCGCTGCTGTACAAGACCGCCTGCCAGCGCGGCACGCAGGGGCGGATGTCGACCGAATACCTCAGCCATGTGCAGGACGAGACCGGCGTCACCACCACCTGCCGCGACCGGCTGACCGGCAAGGAACTGGTGATCCGGTCGAAATATCTGATCGGGGCGGATGGCGGCAAATCGCTGGTGGCCGAACATGCCGGCCTGCCGTTCGAAGGCAAGATGGGCGTGGGCGGGTCGATGAACATCCTGTTCCGGGCCGATCTGTCCAAATATGTGGCCCATCGCCCCAGCGTCCTTTACTGGGTGATGCAGCCCGGCGCCGATGTGGGCGGCATCGGCATGGGTCTGGTGCGGATGGTGCGGCCTTGGAACGAATGGCTGATCGTCTGGGGCTATGACATCAACGGGCCTGAGCCCGAGGTCACCCCCGAATTCGCCACCGGCGTGGCGCGGCAGCTGATCGGCGACCCGGAGTTGGAGATCGAGCTGCTGTCGGCCAATGTCTGGACGGTGAACAACTATTACGCCACCCGCACCGCGAATGGCCGGGTGTTCTGCATGGGCGATGCGATTCACCGCCACCCGCCGTCGAACGGGCTGGGGTCGAACACCTCGATTCAGGATGCGTTCAATCTGGCATGGAAGCTGGCCTTGGTCCTGAAGGGGCAGGCCGGTGAGGGGCTGCTGGACAGCTATGATGCCGAGCGTGCGCCGATCGCCAAGCAGATCGTGACCCGCGCCAACCAGTCGATCGGGGAAACCGGACCGATCTTTGCCGCGCTTGGCATGGCCGAAGGCGTCAGCCCGGAGCAGATGCAGAAGAACCTGTCCGCCCGCAGCGAAGGAACCCCGCAGGCCGAAGCGCAGCGCGAGGCGATCCGCAAGGCGATTGCGTTCAAGAAATACGAATTCGACGCCCATGGCGTCGAGATGAACCAGCGCTACCGCTCCTCCGCGGTGGTGACGGACGGGCAGATCGAACCGGCGTTCCAGCTGGACAGCGACCTGCATTATCAGCCGACCACATGGCCCGGCGCGCGGCTGCCGCATGTCTGGGTCTATCGCCACGACACTGGCGCGCAGGTGTCCACGCTGGACCTCTGTGGCCATGGCCGGTTCACGCTGTTGACCGGTCTGGGCGGAGAGGCCTGGGCTGCGGCTGCGGAAAAGGTGGCGGCGGAGCTGGGCCTTGATCTGGCGGTGCAGATCATCGGCCCGCGCCAGACCTATGTGGATCACAGCGGCGAATGGGCCCGGGTGTCGGAAATCCGCGACAACGGCTGCCTGCTCGTCCGCCCCGACCACCATGTCGCCTGGCGCGCGACCGATCTGTCAGACCGGCCGGAGGCGGAGCTGACCCGCGTGCTGCGCCAGATCCTTGCCCGCTAACCGCTGAAACTCGATCTCTGCCCCCTGCCCGCCCCGTCAGGCCTGACGGCGGCGGGCTTTGCATTCCGCGCCGCGTCAAGCCTATATCCTCCACACATCCATCGCTTGAATCCGCAAGGAGAATGTCCCATATGTAATGCAGACAGCAAAATGTCATTGGGCCATGCCATGCAGGAATCCACCGTTACGATCAAAGGTCAGACCACTTTGCCGAAAGACGTGCGGGCTGCGCTGCGCCTCTCTCCCGGAGACCGGGTGCGCTATATGATCCTGGACGGCGGCGAGGTGCGGCTGGTGCGCAGCGTTCCCGTGGCAGGGCTCGCCGGTCTGTTGAAGGGCCTGACAGACAAGGTTGTATCGCTGGACGAGATGGATGCAGCCATCGCCAGAGGCGCAGCCGGAGAATGACCGAACAGCAGAGCGGTGCCGCAATCGGGCTGGACACCAATGTACTGGTCCGGTTTCTGGTGCAGGATGATCCAGAACAGGCCGCCGCTGCGACAGCCGTCATCAGCAGCCTGACCGAAGCGGCGCCGGGCTTTGTCTGCCGCGAGGTGCTGGTGGAACTGGTCTGGGTGCTGGAGCGCGCTTATGGGCTTGGCCGCGCCGATGTTGCCCGTGCGCTGGACGCGCTGCTTGAAGCACAGGAATTGCGGATCGACGCAGCGGATCGGGTGGCGGTGGCCGCAGACCGCTATCGCCGGGGTGGCGCAGGATTTGCCGATCAGATGGTCGCGCTGGCCGGGCAGATGGCAGGTTGCAGCGCGACGCTGACTTTCGACCGCAAAGCCGCGGCTCTGCCGGGAATGCAGCTTCTGGCGGCGAAACCCGATCATTGACCGTGCGCCGCATTTAACAGCTGTTAAGTCGGGGGCCACGCCAAATATCGTCATGCCGCACCGCGCCGTCCGATCAGGGCCATCACCATCGGCCCACAGCTGAACTGACCTGCGGCCGCCTTCGCCGTCAGCGCACGGAGATATCCACCCGGAGAGCGGATGTCAGCAAACCGCTCCAGCATGGCCACAAGCACGACCGAGGCCTGCTCCGGCCCCATGAACCGCTGCGCCTCCTCCCAAGCCGAAGCACTGATCCCCATGGCAGGCCGGATGTGGGTCGCGGCATCGTACAGCTGATGCCAATGGCGGATGGGATGCGGATAGAAGGTTCCCACCGTCGGACAACTGGTCGTGACCAGATGCAACGGGATCCTTGGCAGTTCTGGTTCCACCCTTTCGGCAGGGCTCTCCTTTGCGCCGGGTTGGTCTTCTGATACCTCGGCCGCGCCCTTGCCTTGTTCTAAGGCAGGTTCAAGAACGATGAGGTTTATGTTTGAATTATGATAGTGCTGCTCAGTTCTGTCAGCACTGGTGATCATTTCTTCTGTGGCAACGCCATCAATCCGGTCTCTCGCACGGTCCAGCAGTGTCGACAGATCGTGCTGCAGGGCTGACAAGTCTTCCGCGGAAAGTTTGCGGCGCAAGGCGCGGGCGGTCAGAATGGCCGTATCCTGCATCTGGTCCCACAGGCCCAGCCCCGGATGCAAATCTTCCCCGAACTCCGCCAGCGCGGCCACATCGCGGCGCATCAGGCTGACCACTTCCCGCAGCCGGCGCAGGCGCGTTTCGGCGGCCCGGACAGCCTCGGCCGCCCGGACGATCTCTTCGGCACGCTGATATAGCGGCGCCAGATCCAGCCCGAAGGAGATCCGTTCTTCGCCATCCTTGCGGGCATAGCGCTTGCCATTGGGACTGTCGCGGCGGCTCAGCAATCCCGTCTCGACCAGCCGCGCCAGATGGCGGCGCATGGTCGAACAGGCCATGCCGTTCAGCCTCTCACACAAAGCCCTGTTCGACGGAAAGACGACCGTTCCGGCATCAGGGCGCAGGCAATCCTCGGGAAAGAAGCTCAACAGCCCCTGGAGCACGGTCAGATCGCGCTCGGTCACGCCAAAAGCGGCCTGTGCCTTGGACAATTCCCGCAGAATTTCCCATTTGTTAACCGGCCGCACCAAGGGCGCAGCTTCCTGCGGTTCCACCACGCGCAGATGCGCGCGCGAGACCGGCCGCATGAACGGCGAGATCGGCGTATAGTCCATGATGATGTTCACGAAGGCAAAATTTTCCCGGCCCGCGAATCGCTTTGCGCTTGCGGGGCAGGGGCCAGATCGCTACTGTCAGAGGTGCGAAAACTGAGTTTTGTAGCGGGCTGGTCCCGTTCGAAACCTAAAGAAAGGTCTCGTGAAGCTGGCTTCTCGGGGCCTTTTCTTTTCTGCCTGTAGCGTGCCTCCTTGTTGGTGTTGCTCGTCCTCAGTCTTCCGAACGCTTCCAGCGCCCGTGAAGTTCTGCGATCAGCCGCGGGGCCTGCCCCTCCAGCCAACCGACAAAGTCACGATCCTCGGCTTTCAGCTCCAGCCGGAACTGCCGCCCGCGCTGCCCTGTGCTGATCCGTGCGGCACCGACGCCGGCGATCTGGATCGCCGCGCCCTGCCGGAGCTCTGCCGGCAAGGCAGTGGCCTGTTTCGCCGCCGCCAGCACCGCCAGAAACGCATGGTCGGACCGCAGATCGCCCGCATCGCCCTGTGCCTGCTCGGCGGCACGGACCAGCGCCTCTGCAGGCACCGTGCCCGAGGCCAGCACCTTCTTCAGCTCTTCCCAGCGGGGCCTGCCGATCCCCGGCGCGGCCCCGATGGCAAGGATCACATCCTCGCCCACCGTCCGCACCACATTCAGAAGCTGCGACACCCCGGCCTCAGTCAGGTTCAGCACTTCGGCCACGCCGCGGTTGGTGCGCTCTGCCTCGGGCAGATGGTCCCCGTCCAGCAGGGCGGCGGCCACCAGCGCACGTTCAATGAAACTCAGATCGCGCCGTTCCTGGTTCTCCAGCAACTGATCGCGCAGGGCCTGTTCGCCCTCGATCTCGGTCACGATCGCACGGACCTTCAGCCCAAGCGCGCGGCAGGCCTCCAGCCGCCTGCGCCCGTAGATCAGGCTGTAGCGATCTCCTTCCAGCGGCCGCACAAGGATCGGCACCCGCTGACCATTCCGCCGGATCGACTCGGTCAGCCCGGCAATTTCCAGCTGCAGACGGTCATCCAGACGCCCCTCGGTCTGAATCCGCTCAGGGTCGATTTCGAACACGCCCCCGCGCAGCCGACGCCCTTCCAGCGCATCGGGGGCGTTCCTCAGGGTCTGCAACGGCAGGCCAAGCTTAGGCTTTCTTGCCATGTCGTCCCCATGTAGCCTGAATGATCGCCGCAATCTCGTCATTGACGGCATTCATCGATTCGATGGCCCGGTCAAAGGTCTGCCGCGTGAAATCCTTCTTGTCGGCCTCGTACAGCGTCTGCTTGGTCAAACCGGCGTCCGAGATGGCCGTCGATTCCACCATATGATTGGTCAGCACAGACCGGCCGAACAGACCCCGGATGAAGGCGATCACCTCGGTCTGCGGCGCATCACCCACCTTGTAGCGTGTCGGCAGAAAGCGCAGCCAGTCAAAGCGCAGATTGGCCCCGGCATCCCGGATCACGCCCAGCAGATCAGCCGTCATCCGCAGGAACTGCGACATCGACATCAGGTCCAGCATCTGCGGGTGCACCGTGACCAGCACCCCGGACGAGGCCGAAAGGGCCGACATGGTCAGAAAGCCCAGTTGCGGCGGGCAGTCGATCACCACCACGTCATAGTCGCGCTCGACACTGTCCAGTGCATCACGGACCCGGGCAAAAAACGCCCGTGCGCCCCCCCGCTGGATGGCGGCGGGCGTCTCATGCTCGAATTCCATCAATTCCAGATTGCCGGGAATGAGGTCGAGCCCCCGGATATAGGTCTTGCGGATCACCTCGGTGACCGGCACCGGATCATCATAGCGGACCGCATCGTAAAGCGTTCCGCCCTCGGTCAGGTCCAGCTCGGGCTGAATGCCGTGCAACGCCGAGAGCGAGGCCTGCGGATCAAGGTCGATGGCCAGCACCCGATAGCCCTTGAAGGCCAGCCGCTGCGCCAGATGGGCCGATGTCGTGGTTTTCCCCGACCCGCCCTTGAAGTTCACCACAGAAACCACCTGCAGCTCGTCCCCCGCACGGCGTCCGGGCACATAGGTGCCGGGCTTTTTGGCATGGGTTTCAAGACTGTGGCGGATCTCCCAGATATCCTCCAGCGTATAGCGCCGGTGGCTGCCGGCGGTCGTCTCGACCTCGGCAATCTTGCCTTCACGATGCAGTTTGCGAAGATAGGTGTGATCGACACCCAGAAGTTCGGCCGCCTCGCCGCTGGAGAGGCTGCGCATGACCTTGCGGGCGTCGGGCGGGAAATGAGCGGCACGCTGCGCCTGCAGGTTCGAGGCCAGCAGCTCGGCAAAGGTGCCGATGGCAATATCCAGGTCCTGGTCTGTCCCGCTCATATCCTGCCCAATCCGTGGGCGCGATTTTTATCTGACCGCGCGCTATTTTTCGAGACTATTGCCCCGCCTGCCAGATTCGCGCAAGCAATTTCTAGATTTGGTGGCCCGCCCTAGGTGGCACACAACCTCTTCATGCGCCTTCGGTCACGTCGCGGACGGAACGGGCAGGGCAGGGGGCAAAGCTTGCACTTCGCCCTCTTGTGATGTAGGCACCTGCCCCGGTCTACCCATCCCCTCCGGGCAGGCGGCCCCGGCCGCAGCCTCTGGCGACAGGCAAGAACCAGTTCCGGCGTTCTTGGGAATGGAGCTTGCCCCATGGGTTTTCAGCATTCAATGACCTGCACGACCAGCGGCATACAGCGGACCGCCCCGGTGCAATGGCGCGGCTATGATGCCATGTGCGGCGTCTATTGGGAGGCCGAGGGCAAGGCCGGGGCGACCGGATATTACCGTTCGCCCGACCCGCGGGTCATGCTGTTCTTCAACGATGTCTCGGGGCATATCGGCATGTCCGACAGGGGCGCGGTGGACGATCAGCGGCAGGAGCCGCTTTTGCGGGCGGTCTTCGTGCCGGCCGGCGCGCCGATGTGGACGCGGTTCCGGGCCGAACACCGCTTTTCCCACCTTGACCTGCATCTGAAGCAAAGCTGGCTGATGGAGCGGCTGTCCCCGGCCCTTGGCGCCACGGTGGCGGCCAGCCTCCTGATGCAGCCGCGCCATCTGCAGGAGGTGGCCGATATCGCCGCGATCGGCGAGGCGCTGAAGCATGAGGTCTGCGCCGCGCCGCGCCATCCCATGGTGGCCGAAAGCCTTGCCGTCGCTCTGGTCGCCGCATTGGTGGACCCGCCGCATGCGCAGCCCCAGCAGGATGCGTCACAAGGCGGGCTGACGCCTGCGCAGATGACGCGGCTTGCACGGCTGGTGGATGACGACCCCGGACGACGTCTGCTGAACGCCGATCTGGCCGATGCGGTCGGCTTTTCGTCCAGCTGGTTCGCGCATGCCTTCAAGAAAACCACAGGAAAATCGCCGCTGCAGTGGCAGCAGGAACGGCGGATCGACCTGGTGAAACGCGCGCTTCTGGCCGAAAACGTAGTGATCGCGGATGTTTCCGGCCAGTTCGGCTTTGCCGATCAGGCGCATTTTACCCGCGTGTTCCGGCAGATCACCGGCACCACCCCCGCGGCTTGGCTGCGGGAAAGCCGCAGCCGCTGAGGGGGCAGGGGGGCCACGTGAAAAGGCCCGTCCACCTTTCGGCGGGCGGGCCCGGTTCCGGAAAACCCTTATCTTACCAGGTCTTGCGCAGCGTCAGCCCGATCTCGCGCCCCGGATTATAGTAATCCGCGGTACCCGATCCCACGACATGCTGTTCGTCGAACAGGTTGCTCACGCTCAGCTCCACCGCGGCGCTGTTGCCCAGATCCATCGCCAGCGAGGCATCGACCAGCAGCGCATCGCTGCTTTTGCGGGTGTTGGCGGCGTCGAAGTAATAGGCACCCACGTAACGCAACCCAAGCCCCACCGTCACATCGCCGGCCGGCAGCGCATCGGCCATGGTGTAATTCGCCCAGACCGAGGCGATGTGGTTCGGCGCAGTGGCAAAGGATTTGCCATCCATCACCACGCCCCGGACGATGCCGCGCACCACCTCGGTATCCATGTAAGAGTAGGAGCCGATCAGGCTCAGCGCCTCGTTCACCTCGACCCGGGCCTCCAGATCAAACCCGCGCACGCGGGATTCCCCGATGGTTTCGCGGGTGATCGTGCCGTCCGGCTGCACCACGGCGATGGTGACATTCTGCTTCGACAGGTCGTAGATCGCGGCCGAGAACAGGGCGTTCATCCCCTCGGGCGCGTATTTCGCGCCGATCTCATATTGCTCGCCGCGCTCCGGCTCCACGCCGATGGCAGGGGGCGCCACCGATTCCACATAGCTGGCGTAGACCGAGATTTCGTCGGTAACCTTATAGGTCAGCGCCGCCCGGCCCGAGGTTTCGGCAAACTCGCCCGTGCTGACCACCGGGGTCGCCGGAAACAGGTTGATGCTGGTCAGGTCCAGAAAATCGCGGCGCAGGCCGAAGGTGGCGATCAGACGCTCGTTGAACGACAGGTTCTGCGTCACGAAGAGCGAGCGGGTGCTGTAGTCGGTCTCCGTCCGGGCATAATAGGCCAGCGACGACGGCGCCCCGCTGTAAACCGGGTTCGACAGGTCGATGGGTGTGGCCAGCCCATAGAAGCTGGCGCTTTTCGCGGTGGCCTCGCGGAACTCCACCCCGGCCAGCGTGCTGCTGGCGACGCTGCCGAAGGTGGTGTCATATTGCAGGATCGCATTGCCGATCAGCTCTTCGGCGCTGCTGTCGCTGCCGAAGTAATAGCGCGAGATCGAGGTGCCGGTTCGCCCTGCGAAATCATACAGATAGATGTAACCGTAATCGTCGGTCAGGTCGCTGTAGCGCAGATTGCCGCGCAGGCTCAGCCCGCCACCGAAATCATGCGTCAGCAGCAGCGTGGCGCTGGTGCGGTCCATCTCGTGATAGTTGAAGTCCGGCTCACCAAAGAATTCGCCGCGGTCATATTCCCGGTCCAGCGGATAGCCGCCGCTGTTCGGCGTCCCGTCGCGGTCCAGATAGTCGACGATAAAGCTCAGCTGCGTGTTGTCGGTGGGCTGCCAGGTCACGCCCGCCATCAGGAAGGTTTCGTCATCGTTCGAATGTGCATAGTCCAATGCGCTGTCCTTCACCTTGCCGGTGAAGCGGAAGGCCAGGTTGGATGCGCCCGGAACCTCGTTGCCGAAGTCGAAACTCGCCTCCTTGCGGCCAAAGGACCCGAAGCTCAGCGTCGTCTCGGCAGTCGGCTCGAACCGGGGTTGCCGGGTCACGAAATTGACCGAACCACCGGGATCGCCCACGCCGAACAGGGTGGAGTTGGTGCCGCGGAACACTTCGACCCGCTCATAGGCAAGGGGTTCCTCACGCACGCCGCGCATCGAGCCGAGGGTCAGCCCGTCACGATAGGTGGTGGCCTGGAACCCGCGGATCAGGAAGTAATCGTTGCGGTCATCGGTGCCGTAGTAATCGGTATGCACCCCCGCCGTATATTGCAGCACCTCTTCGGTGGTCCCGGCATCGCGCTGCTTCATCTCCTTCTCGGTGATGACCGAGACCGAGGCGGGCGTGTCCAGAATGCTGGTCGCGACCTTGCCGCCCACGGAAAGCTCGGATGCCACAACCGAATTCGCGTCATCGTCCGACAGGCCGAAGACCTTGAGGAAGATGGTGCCCAGGCGCACCACGCCGTCTTCGCTGTCAGAGGCGGCATCCTGCGCCAGTGCGGGCGTGGCCAGCAGCAGGGCCAGCGCGGCCGTCCCCGACCTAAGGGTGGTGATCATCCGCCGACGGGCCGTGGCAGGGGGGGTGGGGTTCGGTTTCAATGGTCTTCTCCAGACGGGGGTCGTGCGGCTGTCCTGACTGCGCGGGCCAACCGGCCCGGGGGCAAACCACGGGCCGATTCGCCGGGACGGGGCCACAGCGGCAAAAGGATAGGCGGGCTATAACAACCCTCCGGCCGGGGTTCTTGAATTAATCAACTTTTTTAGTAAGAAATAGTCGAAATCCGTCGGGCAGACCGCGGGAATCCCGGCCGGATGCTTGACCAGCAGGCGCGCCAGACCGCAATTCCTGCGCGAAACTGCAAGAAAAGGCCGTATCATGACGCTGATCAAAGGCTTTGTCCTTGCCCTTGCCTGCACGGTTCTGGCCGGCGGGGGGGCCATGGCAGAGGACTATCCGCTGTCGGTGAAGCATGCGTTCGGCACCACCGTGATCGCGAAAAAACCCGTCCGCATCGCCACGGTGAACTGGTCCAACCATGAGGTGCCGCTGGCCCTTGGCATCGTGCCGGTGGGTTTTGCCCGCGCGAATTTCGGCGATGACGACGGCGATGGTGTGCTGCCCTGGGTCGAGGCGCGGCTGGAGGAACTGGGCGCAGAAATCCCCGTGCTGTTCGATGAAGGCGACGGGATCGACTTCGAGGCGGTGGCCGCCACCCGGCCGGATGTGATCCTTGCCGCCTATTCCGGGCTGAGTGCCGCGGATTACGAAATGCTCAGCCAGATTGCCCCGGTCATCGCCTATCCCGAAACGCCGTGGTCCACCGGCTGGCGCGACACGATCCTGCTGAATTCCGCAGGCATGGGCATGGCGGAAGAGGGCCGTGCCCTTGTGGCCGAGCTGGAGGGCAAGATCGCCGCCACCCGCGCCGCCCACCCGGAGTTGCAGGGCAAAACCGCGATGTTCGTGACCCATCTGTCGGCGATGGACCTCAGCCGGATCGGATTTTACACCGATAACGACACCCGGGTGCAGTTCTTCCACGATCTTGGCCTGACCTCGCCCCCGATGGTGGTCGAGGCGGCCGCAGGTGGCGCCTTCTCGGGCGAGATCAGCGCCGAACGGATCGACGATCTGGCGGATGTGGACATCCTTGTCACCTATGGCGGCAATGATCTGCTGCAAAAGCTGTCCACCGACATTCTGGCCGCCCGTCTGCCCGCGGTGGCGCGCGGCGCGCTGGTGATGCTGGGCAATGATCCGGTGGGCACCGCCGCCAATCCCACGCCGCTGTCGCTGCCCTGGGTGCTGGAGGATTACGCGGCGCTTCTGTCCACAGCGGTTGCCAAGGCGGAATGACGCCTCCGCGCACCACCGGCCCGCTGGCCCAGGCCCGGCGCCGCACCCTGACAGGGGGGGCGGCGCTTCTGGTGTTGCTGGCGCTGGCGGTCTTCGTCTCGCTGACCTTCGGCGCGCGAGATGTGGCCTGGGCCGATATCGCCGCCGCCCTGACCCGCGCACCCGACACGATTGCCGAGGCGGCCGTGGCCGCCCGCATTCCCCGCACCGCGCTGGCGCTGCTGGCGGGGGCGGCGCTTGGGCTTGCCGGGGCGGCGATGCAGGGGCTGACACGCAATCCGCTGGCCGATCCGGGGATACTGGGCACCAATGCCGGGGCCGCGCTGGCCGTTGTCATCGGGCTGGCGTGGTTCGGCATGGAAAGCGCCACGCTGTATGTCTGGATCGCCATTCTGGGGGCAGGGCTGGCGGCGGCCGGGGTCTATGCCATTGCCAGCCTTGGCATCGGCGGGGCAACGCCCCTGAAACTGGCGCTGGCCGGTGCGGCGCTGTCGGCCGCCATGGCCTCCTTCACCACAGCGGTGATCCTGCCGCGGGGAGATATCGGCGGGCTGGCGCAAAGCTGGATGATCGGCGGTGTGGGCGGGGCGCGATGGGACCAGATCACCCCGGTCCTGCCGTTTCTCGCCGCAGGGGCGCTGGCCGCGCTGGCCTCGGCCCGCAAGCTGAACCTTCTGGCTTTGGGAGAGGACACCGCGCAGGCCTTGGGTGAAAACGTCACCCTGGCGCGGATACTGGGGGCTGGGGCGGCCATTGTCCTGTCGGGGGCCACCACGGCACTGTGCGGGCCGATCGGATTCGTCGGGCTGGTGGTGCCGCATGCCTGCCGCCTGGTCTTTGGCGTGGATTACCGGCTGATCCTGCCCGCCTCGGCCCTGTCCGGCGCGGCGCTTCTGGTGCTGGCCGATGTGGCGGGCCGCCTGATCGCCCGCCCGGGCGAGGTGGATGCCGGTATCGTCACCGCCTTCATCGGCGCGCCGGTTTTCATCTGGATCGTCCGCCAGCGCCGGGTGGCGGCACTATGACCCGGACCATTGCCGCCATTGCCGGGCAACGGCATGCCCGGATCCGGCGCCGGGCCGGTGTGCTGGCCTGTCTGACCGGGCTTCTGGCGCTTGGGGTTCTGCTGACGCTGATGCTGGGACAGAAAGCCTTTTCTCCCGCCACGCTGTGGCAGGTGCTGCAGGGCGAAGATGCGACGGGCGCGGGTTTCACGATCCGCAGCCTGCGGTTGCCCCGCGCGCTGCTGTCCCTGCTGGCCGGGGCCACCTTCGGCCTTGGTGGTGCGGCATTCCAGACCCTGCTGCGCAATCCGCTGGCCAGCCCCGATATCATCGGCATCAGCGCGGGCGCCAGCACATCGGCCGTGTTCTGCATCGTCGTGCTGTCCATCACCGGCCCGGCCGTCTCGGCCTATGCGGTGGTGGCGGGGCTGGGGGTCGCGCTGCTGATCTATCTGCTGGCCTGGCGGGGCGAGGTGTCAGGCGCGCGGCTGATCCTTGTGGGCATTGGCCTTTCGGCCATGCTTCAAAGCCTGACGGCCTATATCCTGTCACGCGCGCCGTCATGGTCGCTGCAGGAAGCGATGCGCTGGCTGTCGGGCAGCGTGAACGGGGCGCAGCTGGATCAGGCGCTGCCGCTTCTGCTGGTGCTGGCGGTCTGCGGCAGCCTCCTGCTCCTGCGGGCGCACGATCTGGAAATGATGCGGATGGGGGATGAGGCGGCGGCGGCCCTTGGCGTCCGGCTGGGTTTCACGCGGATCACCACCATCCTTGCCGGTGTCGGGCTGGTGGCCACCGCCACCGCAAGCGCCGGCCCCATCGCCTTCGTGGCCTTCCTGTCCGGCCCCATTGCGGCGCGGCTGACCGGGCGGGACGGCCCGATCCTGCTGCCTGCCGCCGCGGTCGGCGCGCTTCTGGTGCTGATCTGCGACTTTGCCGGCCAGTTCCTGATGCCCGCCCGCTATCCGGTGGGCATCGTCACCGGAATTCTGGGCGCACCCTATCTTGTCGCACTGATCCTGCGCGAAAACCGGAAAGGAACCGGGGCATGAGCCAACCCTTGCTGCAAACCCGCGGCCTTGTGGCGGGCTACGGTGCCACGCCTGTCCTGCGGGACGTCACCCTGGACATCGCCCCGGGTCAGGTGACCGCCATTCTGGGCGCCAATGCCTGCGGGAAATCCACGCTCCTGCGCTGTCTGGCCCGGCTTCTGCCCCCGCGCGCGGGTGAGGTCACGCTGGACGACACCCCGGTCGGCCGCATCGCATCCAGAAGCTTTGCCCGACGGCTTGGCTTTCTGCCGCAAAGCCCGGTGGCACCGGACGGGATCACGGTTCTGGATCTGGTCAGCCGCGGCCGTCATCCGCACCACGGGCTGTTCGCGCGCTGGACCGATGCCGACGATGCCGCCGTGGCCCATGCGCTGGAGGTGACAGGAACGGCCGCGCTGGCCGAGCGCGAGGTCGGTGCCCTGTCCGGCGGGCAAAGGCAGCGGGTCTGGATCGCCATGGCACTGGCGCAGGAGACCGAGATCCTGCTCCTGGACGAACCCACCACCTTTCTGGACGTCAGCCACCAGATCGAAGTGCTGGAACTGCTGTCCGACCTGAACCGCCGCCGGGGCACCACCGTGGTGATGGTGCTGCACGAACTGAACCTGGCCGCCCGTCACGCCGACCGCATCGTCGGGATGAAATCCGGTCGCATCCACGCCACCGGCACCCCGGCCGAGGTGCTGACCGAGGCGCATATCCGCGACATCTTCGGGCTGGACAGCCTTGTGATGGCCGATCCGGTCAGCGGCCGCCCGATGATGGTGCCCCGCGCCTCGCTTTCCTCAGCCCACGAAAGGGAAACCGGATGACCACTGCCTTGCCCTTCATCGAGGCGCTGCTGCCCGTGCCGCCGGAGACCGCGCTGCCCGCCTTCAACCACCGGGCCCGGGAAATCGGCTTCGGGATCATGTCGCATGACGACGGGATGACCGTTGTCCTGTCCGGCGGCGACATGCGGGTGCGGGCCGAGGGGGATATGACCCGCGTCCGTGTCACCGCGCAGGACGTGCCCCATCTGCAGATGCTGCGCGATTATCTGACCGAGGAATTCTCGGCCGCGGGCGTGGTGCCGGAATGGCAGGGCCGCCGCGCCGCCGGACGGCCGGACAATCACGCGCTGGCGCGGGTGGTGTCCTCGGTGCAGATTTCGCCGTCCTACCGGCGGGTCACGCTGGCCGGGGCCGAACTGGCGCGGTTCGCCACCGGCGGGCTGCATTTCCGGCTGCTCTTCGGTCCCCAGGGTGCAGGCTGGCCGGGGATCGACGACAATGGCGTGACCCTGTGGCCGCAAGGGACGGCCGCATGGCACAAGCCGGTCTATACCACCCGCTGGATCGGCGACCGCGATGGACTGCCGCATCTGGATTTCGACGTGTTCCTGCACGAGGGCGGCCGGGTCACCGACTGGTGCACAGGCCTTCCCGCGGGAGAGGAGATCATCCTCTCCGGTCCGGGCGGGGGGCGCGGGCCGAACAGCGGCGGCTGGCAGGGCCTTGTCGGCGATGAAACCGCCGTGCCGGTGATCGCCCGGCTTCTGGCGATGATGCCGGATGACGCCCGGGGCGAGGCCGTCTTGGTGGTGCCCTGTGCCGCCGATGCGCAGGACTTGCACCATCCGCCGGGCGTTTCGGTCCGCTGGGCCCTGCGCGAAGCGGGGGAAACCCCGCTTTCCGTGCTGGAAGCGCTGCATATCCCCGACCGCAACCGTGCGGTGTTCTTTGCCGCCGAGGCGGCCGAGGCACAGGCCGCCCGCAAAATGCTGGCCGCGCGCGGTCTGGACAAGGGAGAGATCAGCGCCGCCGCCTATTGGACGCGCGACTGATCCGCACGCAGAAGTCCCAGCTTCTCGGCCCGGTCCAGCAGCATCTTCACCGATGACGGTTGCCATCTGGACCGGCCGCGGGGCGTGCGTTCCCGCATCGCTTCCAGCCGGGTGCAGATCGCCTGAAGCGTGATGTCGGGATCCGCGCCCTTGATGGCGGCGACGATGGCGGGCAACCGGTCATCGGTTTCCCGCCGACCGGCACGCGCCAGAACGGTTTCGGGCAGAAACCCGCTGCGGACATAGGCGTTCACGGCGCGCAGCAGGCGGCTGTGGGTCCAGCGCCGCGCCTCTGGCAGGGGGGCGTTGACGATGCGCAGCACGTCCTCCCAGGCCATATCGGGCCGCAGCCGCCGCACCTGCGGCACCCAGTCCTGCGCCGTCTTGTTCAGCCGTTCCATATACCCGTCGTGCCGCGCCAGCCGCACCTTGCGCAAGGCCGCCGGATCACGCGCGCGCAAACCGGGATTGCCACCAACCCGCCCCTTGCTGCGGGCGCTGGCCAGACCGGCCTTGGTGCGGTCGCGGATCAGCGCACGTTCGAATTCGGCCGCGGCACCCAGAACCTGCAGCGTGAATTTGCCCTGCGGGCTGGAGGTGTCGATCGGGTCGGTCAGAGAGCGGAAGAAGGCGCCTTTCGTCTCCAGCCGCTCGATCACCTCCAGAAGATGCGACAATGACCGCGCCAGCCGGTCGATCCGCACCACGACCAGCGTGTCGCCACGGGCGATCCGTTCCAGCACCTTTGCCAGCACCGGCCGCGCCCGGTCGCCACCAGAGGCCTGTTCTTCATAGATTTCCGCGCAACCCGCCGCCTCAAGCGCCTGCGTCTGGGGCAAGGGCGTCTGATCTTCGGTCGAGACGCGGGCATAGCCGATCAGGCGCATCGCAACAGGCCGTTTCCAGTTTCAGATGTCATCATTAAACGACCGATTGTAAATCAATGCAATGGGGCCATGGAAGGGCGATACGCTCCGCCTCTCCGCTTTTCCCTGCACAAGCGGCATCAGGGGCGCCAGTGCATCCGGCCTCTGGCCCGAAGCAAACGGCCGTCGCGGTGGATTTGGCAAGAACGCCTTGGTAATACGCAAAATATGGATATTATGATCATATGAGATCGCCATATGCTGATTTTCCAGAAGATTCCGACACCTCCGATCCGGAGGGGGATCTGTGGTTTCTGCCCGGCCCGGCCGAGGAAGAGCCGGACATCCTTCCTCCCGGTCCGCGGGCGGAACCGCCGGAAACCGGCGTCATCGGGGATTGGGTCGCGGCAGAGGCGGGGGCAGCCGCACGTCTTGCCCGGGTTGCCGGTCGACTGGGTGCGCTGGACGACCGGCTGACCCGTGGACCTGAGGGGTGGCGGCACCGGCTGGCTTTGCTGGAAGCGGCCGAGCTCAGCTGGTTCGCGGGCGACCGTGTCGGCCCGGACCGGCTGGCCCTCTGGCTGGCGCTGAGGCTTTCGGGAGCGCAGGAGGATGCGGCGGCCCTGTCACGGGTGGCATGGGCGGCGCGGCGCCTGACCGGCGGCCCCGGGCCCGAGCCCGATCTGGGTGCCTTTCTGGACCGGCGCGATCCCGGTGCGCTTGAGGCAGAGGCGGAACCCTTTGCAGATCGTGCGGACAGCTGGCTGCGGCTGATGACGCAGGCCGGCGGCCTGCATCCGGTGACCCGCGCCTGCATGGGATTTCATCTCTGGGCGCTGGCCGGGCTGACCCGCAGCGGTGACCGGATCGAGGCCGCGGTCACCGCAGCCCGGATCGCCGCAGCCGAAGGGCGCGGGGCGGTCTTTGCGCCCTTGGTGCTGGGTGGGGCAGGGGGGCTGCGCGCAGGCGGTGCGCCCGCAGAGCGGCTGGCGCGCTGGCTGGACGGTATGGACAGCGCCTGCCTTGCCGCGCTGCGCCATCTGGACGGGATCGAGGCCTGGTCGGCCCGCGCCCGGGCGGCGATGTCCGGCCTTTCCGGCCGGACACCCCCCGCGCTTTGTGCCGTGCTGACGGAATGGCCGCTGGTCTCCGCCCCCATGGCCGAGCGGCTGACCGGGGCCAGCCGGGCGGCAGTCCAGCGCAATCTGACCTGGATGGAAGCCGGCGGCCTTGTGCGCGAGGTGACGGAGCAAGGCCGGTTCCGGATGTGGCAGGCCTGTATCTGAGGGCCGGTCAACCGGCGGAACCGCTCCCGTTGATCAAGGAACCTCCGCCGTGATGGCCCGCGGGGAATGCCCCCCGCGGCAGGTTACAGAACGTCGGCTGCCGCAACCGCCCGCGCCGCAGCCGCAAATGCCGTGCGGGTGATCTCCAGCTCGGCCGCGCCATGTTCGCCCGACACGAAATAGCGGCCCCAGGGCGAGGGCAGCGCCACCACCCCGTTCCGGCGCAGGCTTTCATAGACGATCCGCGTGGCTTCCGGGCGCGAGCGCTGCATCGCCTCGGCCAGCGTCTTGGGCACGGCATCGCAGAACCACAGCGAAAAGGCCGCGTCGAAGCCGGAGGTGCGGGCCACGATCCCCTCTTCGGCAAAGGCGCCAGTGATGGCATCGCGCATGGCGGCACCATAGCCGTTCAGCCGATCATAGAACGGCTGGTCCAGAAGCCCCATGGTGGATAGAACCGCTTGCATTGCCAAGGGGTTGCCGTGATAGGTGCCAAAGCGCATGACCTGTCCGCTCTCGGTCACCTTGAAGGCCTCGGCCGTGCCCAGCACCGCGGCGACGGCAATGCCGCTGCCGATGGCCTTGCCCATGGTCACCAGATCGGGCATCAGCCCCAGCTGTTCGCTGACGAGGCCCCGGCCCAGACGCAGGCCGACCATCACCTCATCCGAAATGATCATCGTGCCATTGGCCTGCGCCAGTTCCGTCAACCGTTCAAAGAACGCGCGGTCGGGCACCAGGCAGGCGGTGTTGCCCAGCATCGGCTCCACCAGAATTGCCGCCAGATCGGCGCCATGCTCCTGAAACAGCTTCTCGATGTCGGGAATGTCGTTCACCCGGAACAGGGTGATTTCATCCTTCAGCGGGCGGTCGTTGTTGGCCGGGTCCGCCTCGGGAGAGCCGACATTGCCCAGACGCAGCGGATCGAACCAGCCGTCATAGCCGCCCGCCGCCTTTGCAATGATGCGCCGCCCGGTCGTGCCGCGGGCCATCCGGCAGGCCAGATGCACCGCCTCGGTCCCGGTGGTGACAAAGGTGATCCGCTCGATCCGCGGCCCCATCAGCGCGACCAGCGCCTCGCCCGCGGCTTCCTCAAGGTTGTTGCGGAAACCGGGCATCGGGCCGTTTTCCAGCGCCCCGGTGCAGGCGGTGACGACGGCGGGATGGGCGTGGCCCACAAGGCAGGCGCCCATGGCCATGCCATAGTCCACAAAGCTGCGGCCTGCGGTATCGGTCAGCCGCGCGCCCTTGCTGGAGGCGACGATGAAGGTTTCGCCATCCACGTCTGGAAGCGTCCTTGGCTGGCTGGAGATGCCAAGGGGAACGGTCATGTGTTTCATGGAAGAACTCCGGTGCAGGGTTCGGGTCTAGAAGCCGAAGACCCGGGGCAGCCATTCGGTCGTTGCCGGAACGAAGGCGACGATCAGCAGGCAGATGTTGCTGGTGATGAAGAAGGGCCACAGCCGCCGGGTCACGGCGCCCACGCCGACCTTGGCGATGTTGCAGACCACAAAGATGTTTGTGCCGACCGGCGGGGTGAACAGGCCAATCCCGCCCGAGATCACGAAGATCAGGCCCAGCTGATAGGGCTGCAGCCCGGCCTCCAGCCCGATGGGGTGAACGATGGGGGCAAGGATGATGATGGTGGGGCCAAGGTCTGCCCATGTGCCGACGAAGGTCAGAAGAAGGATGATCAGAAGGATCATCATCACCGGCCCGGCGCCGGAATCGTGCAGCAGCGAGGCGGCCCAGTCCGGCACCTGTTCCACGGTCAGGATCCACGAGAACGGCGTGGCCACGGCCATGATGATCATGATGGCGCCGGTCATCCGGGCGGTTTCGTTGCAGGTCTCCCACAAGGACGCCCAGGTCAGTTCGCGGTAGACCAGCGCCCCGACAAGGATCGCCCAGACGACGGCGACGAAGGCGGCCTCGGTCGCGGTGGCGAAACCGCCCAGCATCGAACCCAGCACCACCAGAGGCATCAGAAGCGCAGGCAGCGCGCGCCAGATATGCCGGACGGTCGAGCCGAAGGTCGGCCGGGTGTCCGACCGCGGAAAGCCCTCTTTCACGCCCACCCACCATGCCGTCAGCATGAAGGTGACGCCCAGCATGATGCCGGGAATGACACCGGCGGCGAAGAGGCCACCGATCGAGGTGTCGGTGATCACGCCATACATGATCATCACCACGCTTGGCGGCAGGATGATGCCCAGCGTGCCCGCAGCGGCGGTGACAGCGGCCGAGAAATCGCGGGGGTAGCCCTTTTTCTCCATCGCCGGGATCATGATCGACCCTACGGCCCCGGTGTCGGCGGTGGCCGATCCGGTGATGCCGCCATAGACCATGCAGGTGGCGACGTTGACGATGCCCAGACCACCCCGGACCCAGCCCAGAAGGTCATCGGCCAGGTCGATGATCCGCCGGGTCAGCCCGCCGGAATTCATGATACCGCCTGCCACAAGGAACAGCGGAATCGCGGCAAGGTGGATGGAATTCGCACCGCCAAAGACCTGCTGCGCGAACCAAGCGGGGGGCAGCGGGACAAGGCCCGTAAGGATGACGGCCAGCGTCGAGGCGGCGATGGCCCAGGCGACGGGCACGCCGGTATAAAGCGTCAGCCCGAAGACGCCGAACAAAACGAGAAGGGTCATTGGCGTCCTATCTGGTCAGACGGAAAAGGCGCAGCAGGGCGATCAGCCCCAGACCCACGCCCATCAGGGGGATGGTGGCCTGCATGATCCAGCTTGGCGCACGCATGACGGGGGTGGGGGTAAAGGCGGTGCGGCCCAGCATGGCCCATCCGCTCCAGATCATCACCACTGCGACGATCAGCAGGACGATGGCATGATAGGTGCCCTTGATCCGGCCCGGCGTGGCGACCACGCCGTCGATGGACACGTTCTCATGCCGGATTTCCGAAAGAACCGTGCCGAAGGCCGTGACCCAGAGGAACAGGATGCCGACCAGTTCGAACGACCACGTCACGCCGCTGATGTGAAAATAGCGGGCCACGACGCCAAGGCCGGTGGCTGCGACGACCGCAACCACCGAGAGCACCCCGCCAAGCGTCAGCAGCCAGACCGCAAGCTTGCCGGTCCGTTCCATCGTCACGCTGCCGCCTTGCGGATGGCCGAAACCAGATCGGCGCCGTATTCGGCCGAGAAGGTTTCATAGACCGGGCCGACCATTTCCTTGAAGGGCGCGACATCCATGTCATTCACTGTGACGCCGGCGGTCTTCAGCGTGTCGATGATCTCGGTATAGACCTGCTTGATCGCGCCGCGATACCAGGTCTGGGTGTTGGCGGCGGCGGCCACGACGGCGGCACGGTCGGCCGGGTCCAGACCATCCAGCCGGTCCTTGTTCGCGTACCAGTAGTTCGCGGTCCAGACATAGTTCGACAGCGACAGATACTTCTGCACTTCGTACCATTTGGCATCGTAGAAGTCGCGCAGCTCGGGCTCGGCCCCGTCCACCACGCCGCTTTGCAGCGAGGTATAGACCTCGCCATAGGGGATGGATTGCGGCAGCGCGCCCAGAACCTTCACCGTCTCGATGATGACGGGGATCGGCGGGCAGCGCATCTTCAGCCCGGCCATGTCGGCGGGGGTGGTGATCGGGGCCTTGTTGCTGGTGAAGGACCGGAACCCGGAATCGAGGAAGCCCAGGATTTCATAGCCGCGGGCCGGCGCCATGGCCTTCAGCTCTTCGCCCACCGGGCCGTCCAGCACGGCATGCACCTTGTCGAAGCTTTCGAACAGGAAGGGCAGCGAGACCACGTTCAGCCGCGGGTCGATCGCATCGACCACCCCGCCCAGCCCCATGTCGATGGAGCCGTCACCCACGGCTTCGTTCACCGGGCCTTCGTCGCCCAGCAGGCCGTTGGCGAAGATGGTGACGGAAATCCGGCCCTCGGTCGTGGCCTCGACCTCTTCCTTGAACTTCAGCATGGCCTGCTGGATCAGGCTGCTGTCGGGCGAGGAATGCGCGACGCGCAGGGTGGTGGCGGCCCGGGCGGGAAGGCCGGTCAGGGCCAGTGCAGACACGGCGGCGCTGCCCGCAACAAAGTTGCGGCGAGTGATAGACATGCAAAACTCCCATGTTGTCGGCCCCGGACTGCGTTCAGCAATGCTGCTGCGCCGGTCTCGGAAGGCTCTTGTTTATGCCGCCAGTAAGCGGCGCGCCGTAGGCGCCGTCAATCGCCGGGACGCCAGGGCGGGGCAACTTCGGTTTATGCCGGCATAATCCGGAGTGATCTGTCTGGGCGGGCCCGGCCCGTCAGGCCGGGCGTTCACTCAGCCCGGACAGGCTGTTCTGATCGCCGTATCCGGTGAATTCGGCCTGAAGAAAGGCCGCAATCTTGCGAACGGCCAGCCTCTGGTTTTCCGGCGTCACGATGGTCAGGAAGGATTCCGGCAGGACGGGCAGGTTTGCGGCCACCGGGTCGATGATGCGCCAGCCCGATGGCACCGCGCATTCCGGCAGCACGGTCAGCATCCGGCCGGAGGCGACCGCCATCAGCAGGCCCGCCAGATGGGATGAGGAATGCACCATCCGCCACGGCCGCCCGTGCCGCTCCAGCGCGGCGGCGATGCGGGGCCGGGCCGAACACTCCTCGGAAAACAGCGCCAGCCGCAGCACGTCTTCGGTTTCCGGCGTCCCCGAGGGGCCGGTGCACCAGAGCTGCCGGTGGCTGAACAGGATTTCCCCCTTTGGCCGCGCGTCGATCTGGCAGACGGCAAGGGCGATATCCACCTGCCCGTTGTCCACCATCGTGTGCAGCCGCGTGGAAAAATCACAGGTCAGGTCGATATAGATCGCCCGGTGCTGCGGGGCGAATTTGTGCAGCAGGAGATTGCCGATCAGGCTCAGGTAATCGTCGGGCATCCCCAGCCGGACCCGCGCCTCCGAGATGCTGTCGCTGACGAAGGACAAAGCCTCAGCCTCCAGCGCCACGATCTTGCGGGCATAGCCGATCAGGCTTTGCCCCACGGCCGTGGGAATGGCGCCGTGGCGGGTCCGCTCGAACAGCCGCTTCTGCAGCTTTTCCTCGGTCCGGGCGATGCACATGCTGACCGCGGCCTGCGTTTTTCCCAGCCGCTCGGCCGCGGTGGTGAAGCTGCGGGTCTCGGCCACGGCGATCAGAACCGCCAGAGTTTCACTTTCAAGGTGTCGCATGTTCGCGCGCGTCCTTCAGGGCACGGGAAATCATGACGCATGTTTCCCCTGAATCAATGCTAGCCCAGCCCGACCGCGCGCGCATTCACGTTGTGCCTACATAAGCAGCGGACTTTCAGGGAGCGTGGCCCCTCCGTCCACCACGATGGTCTGGCCCGTGATGTAGCGCGCCTCGTCCGAGGCGAGGAACAGCATGGCATGGGCGATATCCGCGGGCTGCCCGATCACACCCGCCGGAATGTATTGCGCCAGCGCCAGCGACCGGGCGTCCTGCCCGGTGCGGCCCAGATCCGGCGCGGCGATAAAGCCGGGCTCAACCCCGTTCACCGTGATCCCGTCCCGTGCAAGCTCCAGCGCGGCGGCCCGGATGAAGCCGTTCACCCCCGCCTTGGACGCGGCATAGGCCGCCATCCCGCCGATGGCCACCCGCGGCCCGGTCACCGAGGAAGTGATCACGATCCGCCCGCCGCCCCGCGCCTTCATATGGGGCTGCGCGGCTTGGGCCAGCCAGAAACAGGCGCCCAGATTGACCGCCAGCGTGGCCTCAAGCTCTGCCTCGGTCAGATCGGCCAGCGGGCGGCTTTCCACCAGACCGGCATTCTGGATCACGATGTCCAGCCCGCCAAAAGCCGCGACAGCGGCCTGCACGGCAGCCGCATTGCCGCTGCGTGTCTCGCCCTCATAACCGCAGGCAATGGCCTGACCACCCGCCGCCCGGATGTTCCCGGCCACGGTTTCGGCCCGGGCGACCGTCCGGTTCGCCACCACCACCTGCGCCCCCTGTGCCGCCAGAAGGCGGGCCGTTTCGGCCCCCATGCCGCGCCCGGCGCCGGTGACAAGGGCCACTTTGCCAGAAAGTCCGAAGGTCATCTTCCGCTCCGCTTTGCGTAGATCAGGCTGCACGGGCAGCAGCCTGCGCGATCCGCCAGCCCATGACCATCGCCGGGCCGATGGTCGTGCCCGGCCCGGGATAGGTGCCGCGGAACAGCGAGGCCGCATCGTTGCCACAGGCGTAAAGCCCGGGCAGCGCGGCCCCGGTGCCATCCAGCACTGCGCCATCCTCATCGGTGCGCAACCCGGCACTGCCCGCCAGATCGACGGGCACCACCCGCAGGGCATAGAACGGCGCCTTCTCCAGCGGGCCAAGGCAGGGATTGCCCGCAACCTCAGGGTCGCCGTTGAAGCGGTTCATCACGCTGGTGCCGCGGCCGAAGTCACGGTCCACCCCTTCGGCCGCAAACCGGTTGTTCGCGGCCACACTTGCGGCCAGACCGGCAGGATCGACGCCGATCTTGGCGGCCAGCTCCGGCAGGGTGGCGGCCCGGGTCAGATAGCCCTTGCGCAACAGCCCGCCCAGCCCGCGCCCGCCGGGCAGCACAAGCCCAAGGCCATAGCGGCGGATGAAGGCATCATCCACCACCAGCCACGCGGCCTTCAGCCCGGCGCGGATCATGCCCATGCAGAAATCGTGATAGCTGTCGGATTCGTTCACGAAACGCTGGCCGTCCGGACCGACGGCGATCAGCCCGGGCTTGGCCCGGTCCAGAAGGATATGCGGCCAGATCGCCGGCGGCCCGTCCTTCTGTGGCAGGAAGGAGCAGGGCATCCAGAGGCCAGGGCTGTCGCAGCCATCATCCACCGCAGCCCCCAGCCGGGTCTCGGCCAGGCTGATCCCGTCGCCGGTGCTGCCAGGACCTGCCTGACTGACGCGGGCGATCTCGGCCGGGAACAGCCGGTCGCGCAGCACGGAACTGTGGCCGATGCCGCCGGTGGCCAGCACGACACCCCGCCGCGCGCGGATGCGCTTCGGGCCTTCGGGCGTGTCGATCACGGCGCCGATGATGCGCCCGTCCTCGCGGATGAAATCAGACAGCGGGCTCTTGAACCAGACCGGAACCTTGCGCTGCCGCAGGCTGTAGAACAGCCGCGCCACCAGCGCGTTGCCCATCAGAAGCCGGGTGCCGCGCCGATGGGTCAGCCGGTCGCGGAAATAGGGCAGCACGATGCCCAGCGTGGTGCGCAGGTTGCCAAGGCTGGCAAACGGCTTCAGCAGCGCGCCCAGTTCCGCGCGCCCCACCATCATGCCGCCCAGCCCCATGAAAATGGCGCGCGGCGGACGGATACGGTTGAAATCCTGTCCCAGCTTGCGCCCGTCAAAGGCCACAGGCGCCAGCGCCCGTCCGCCATAGGCGGCGCCGGGCCCGTCCAGATAGTCCGGATGCGCGGCAGAGGCTATGAAGCGCACCTCGGAATGTGCTTCCAGATCGGCGATGGCCGCATCGCCCGAGGCGAGGAAGGCCGTCCGCTGCGCATCGCCGCCGCGGTTGCCCACCACATGGCGCAGGAATTCGGCGGCATCCTCGGCCCGGTCCGGTACCCCGGCCTTGGCCGACAGCGCAGTGCCCGGCACCCAGGTCGTCCCGCCCGAGGTTGAGGTGGTGCCGCCGACCTGATCGGTCTTTTCGCACAGCAGCACCGAAAGGTTGCGGATTGCGCCCGACAAGGCGGCGGTCATCCCTCCGGCCCCGGCCCCGATCACCAGAAGATCCACCTCGGTCTCGAATCCCTGCTGCATCGCTGCGTCCTTTCCGTCGGGTTTCGCGGCGCAAACTTGCACAAACCCCATTTGAATGGAAGTTCAATTCATATTGGAATGTCATTCCATTCGTGCGAAAGAGGATTGGAAAGAGGGAGAGGTCAAAATGCGCATCCTGCTGGTGGGCGGAACGGGTTTCATCGGCCGGCGCGCCGCGATGCTTCTGGTGGAACAGGGGGCACAGGTCCGGATTCTGGACCTGCCCGCCGCCATCGGCCGCTTTGCCGCGCTGCCGGGGGCGGAGACCATGGCAGGCGATGCGACCGATGCCGCAACCCTGCACGCGGCGGCGGAAGGCTGCGACGGGATCATCCATCTGGCCGGCATCATGACGGTGGATTGCGCGGCAGATCCGGCGCGGGCGGTGCGGATCAATGTGATGGCCAGCCTGAACGTGTTTCAGGCCGCCGCCGCGCTGCGGATCCCGGTGGCCTATCTCAGCACCGCCGGGGTCTTCGGGCCCGAGGACGCGCAGCATCCGCAGCCGATGACGGTCTATGGCGTGACCAAGCTGGCGGTCGAGGGGCTGGCGCGGGTCTTTGCCGCCGACCACGGGCTGCGCAGCCTTGGGCTCAGGCCCTATATCGTCTATGGCCCCGGCATCAGCAGCGGCATCGCGGCGGGACCGTCCATCGCGCTGGCCGCCGCCGTCCGGCAGGAACCGGCGGTGATCCGCTTCTCGGGCCGGGTCGGGCTGGTCCATGTCGATGATGTCGCGCGGCTTCTGGTCTCCGGCGTCACGCGGCCCTTGTCCGGGGCGCATGTCCTGACCATGGCGGGCGACACGCAGGACATCGGCGCCTTTGTCGCAGAACTGGCCGCCCAGACCGGCTGGACCGGGATCACCGTCGAAGGATCGCCCTTGCGCATCCCGGCAGAGCTGACCTCTGATCCGGTGCCCGCCGCCCTTGGCCGCCATCCGGTCACGCAGGTGCGGGATGGCATCGCGTTGAGCCTGCGGGATCTGCAGGCCGCGGGTTAGACCCGGGGCATCCCCGCGGGGCGGGCATCCCGCTTCTGCGCCGCAATGCGGAAAGGCGCGTTCGGCGCCCCGTAGCCGCGGTAATTGCCGATGCGCTGTACCACCTCCAGAAACAGCCCGCCGGGCCGGGCCTGACAGTAGAATTGCAGGAAGCGTCCACCGGCATCTTCGTCATACATGATGTTGCGGTCACGCAGGCGGCGGGTCAGTTCAGGATCCAGTCCAAAGCGCGCCTGCACATCGGCGTAGTAATTCGCCCCGATCTGCAGCGCGGGAAAGCCGCGCGCGGCCATGGCATCGGCGCTGGCGAAAATATCCGCACTGGCAAAGGCGATGTGCTGGACCGACGCGCCGAAGGTGTCGGTGATGAACCGCCCCGCCAGCGTGCCCCGCGCCTCTGCCCCGTTCAGCGTGACCCGCAGCCCGCCGCTCTGGATCGCCTGCGACCGGACCAGACCATCGGGGTCGATCACATCCACCACGGGCGCGCGTTCGGCATCGAAGATCGAGGTATAGAACAGCGACCAGCTGAGCATTTCGTCATAGGCCATGGTCTGGCCGATATGGTCGATGCCCGTCAGCCCGGCGCCGGTCGGAACCTGGGTCGAGACGGTGAAATCCACATCCCAGATCCGGCCAAGGTCGGAACTACGGTCCAGAAGGCGGATCACGCTGCCGCCCACACCGCGGATACCCGGAATCTCCAGCTCTGCCGGATCATGGCGGGCCGAATGCGGTTCGGCCCCCAGGGCCAGCGCCCGCTGAAGACAGGCCCGGGCGTCCGGCACCATCAGCCCCACTTCGGACACCGCCGTCCCGTGCGAGGCCCAGGCACTGCGGGCAAAGCCCTCGGCCTCGGTATTCACCAGCACATTGGCGCCGCCTTGCCGCCAAAGCGTGACCTGCTTGCTGCGGTGCTGGCCTGCGCGTTCGAAACCGGCGGCAGACAGCACCGCCTCCAGCGGCGCGGCCTCATCGGCACTGGTGGCAAATTCGACGAACTCGACCCGCTCCACCGCGGCGGGCGGGGCAAAGGCGGGCAGGGTGACCGGCAGCGCCGGTTCGGACCGGCGCACCCGGTCCATCAGCGCCACGAGGCTGCGGTGCCCGTCCACCGCCACCAGCCGGGGCAGGCTGGCGCGGAACTGGTCGTTGAAGATCTCAAGGCTCAGTGGCCCGGCATAACCGGTGGCGGCCACCGCGCGCATGAAGGCGGTCACATCCAGATCGCCCTCGCCCGGCATGTTGCGGAAGTGGCGCGACCAGTAGAGCAGATCCATCGGGATGGCGGGCGCATCGGCCAGCTGGACAAAGAAGATCCGGTCGCCGGGGATGCTGCGGATCGTGTCGGGGTCGGTCTTGCGGCCAAGGGTGTGAAAGCTGTCAAGGATCAGCCCGATGTTGGGATGATCCGCTCGCCGCACCACCTCCCATGCGTCGCGGTGATCGTTGATATGGCGGCCCCAGCACAAAGCCTCGTATCCGACGCGGATGCCATAGGGGGCGGCGATGTCGCCAAGCT
>NZ_JBMSDW010000013.1:0-135952 GCF_049445895.1 Neotabrizicola sp. VNH66 | reverse complement strand
GGGCCGCATTGTAGGCGGGCCAGTTCGTCGTGCGGTAGCGGGCAGAGGAAGGCTTCGGCATGGACCGAATCTAACGCTCAGGATTCACGACGTGAATCCGCATCACCGATAAGTGCAACAACGTCGGTGCGTAGTTTTTACCGGATACGCTGTGCTTTGGAGGGGGGGTTAGCCCCATCAGCCAACAGCATTGAACAAGCGGCAGCTCCGTCCGCAGAGCTTCCTGCCGCAGAAGCGACGAGAGCCGCCCACCGCACCCCAAGCAAAAATTGAAGCACCATTGAAAGAGTATTTGTTATGGATTTCCCTGCATACCAACGCATCTGGGGATATGTTGCGGTGGTAGCGGCGTGTGCGTCGTTTGTCGCCTTCCTGTTGAGATGGGGCTACCCACAGTCAGTTCGCCCGCTTAGCATCGTTGCTGTTGTCGTTGGCTCGGTCGGGCTTTTACCCCCAGCATTCGATGTGGAGCGCACAGGGTGGGAGATGCAGCGGCAACTGGAAGAAAGACGTATCCATACTGCGGAGGAATATCTCAGAGAAATGTCTACTAGCTTTGAGGTAAGCTGTGCTCCGTCACAAAGGACGGAGAACTCCCCCCCTGATTTCGACGAGATAGTCCGTAGACTAGCAGTGATGTGCGTCTGGTCAAAAGATTTAGCTGCGAAAGTTGGGGGGATGGACTTCGTAGCTCTTGATGCGGCACCTGCTGATCTGCTTGCTTTCTACCCTGCGCCAAACGATCTCCCGGAGACCTTCGACGACAACAAGAGCGCTTTGATTGACGCTATCGCCAAGTGGAATTTCGAGGCTGCACAGCTGAAGTCGATTCGGGAGAGAGCAAAAGAAGGCGTGCCATTCTGGTTGATTATTTTCTCCCCCTACCTGCAATGTATTGCCTTAATCTTTGCGTTCTTTGCAGCTTTGGGGCCACGACACCCGAAGCATGTATAATCACGCGGCCTGTGTGACAGCCTCACGGGTTCATATTCAATCCGTAGCCGGTACCCCGTTCTGCTATCGACTGTCGGAAATGAGCTCGCCGGTTACTCTGATGGCGAAGAGCGCACCATCATTATTAAGCCGCCGTCCGCTTTGTCCGCATCGCAGACGTTCCGCAGCTCGAGATGCTGCGCCCCATGTCCAATAGCCGGTTCGGGGAATGCCGCCGCGCAGCACCGAGTAGACCCGACAGTCGGCAATGGGCCGAGTGCGGAGAGCCGGTTCTCTCCCCCCTACCCCTCGGCGGCTTCGGCCGCCGGGGGACTTATCACTTCCCATTTTTTTTATGCAGAATAGGGTGTCCGGGTTGCTTGGGTGCGATGATTGTCAACTTTTACCGGGGCTTGGCCACAGGCTAGAGCAGGTCGAAGTCCACGCCATTCGCCTCATAATCCCAGTCATCCCGCCTGTTATCGGCCCGGCTGCCGATTTCCAGATGAGCAGGGTTGATGCACAGCCGGTTGTGGCAGCGATGGCGGATGACCTCCTCGAAGCTGGGTGTCTCGTCGTTCAGGACACAATAGATGAAGCGATAGGCGGCATATTGGTGGGACCGGAAGCGGACCTTCCGGATCGCTTTCGTATCGGTCCGGATGCAGCCGGTGTCGGTCTTGATACCTTCGTTCAGGAGGGAGAAGGCCCTTTGCCGGGCCTCCTCCTTGTGATTGGCGTGAATGTCTGCCCAGCGTTCCTGGGAGGGATCGAGGTAGATCATGCCTCTGCCGCGTCCCAAAGCGCATCGCAGACGGCCTGTCTGAAGGCGCCGGGGCCAAGGATATTCCCGCGGTCGACGGTGTATTTCGGGGCCGTCCACAGGGCGCGGGCATAGTCCTTTCCGCCCCATTTCACCACGTGCCTGGACCAGCCAAGCTCTGTCATCATGTGGCGAATGGCGTTCACGCTGACCCGCATCTCTTGCGTGACATAGGCGCGGAGGTCCTGTTCGGTGATGGCGATGCAGTTTTCCCGGCCCAGATACTCGGCCAGCTGTTGGGTCGTGGCCGCAAACTGGTGGGCCAGCAGCTTCTTCATGACCTCGGTGCCGTGGCGTTCGATGTTGAGGCTCAGGGCATCGAAGTCCTCGGCGGGTTTGCGTTGCAGCAGGAAGTGGTAGAGGTCCGCCATGCGCTGCGGGTCGGCCATGGCGGCCTCCACTCGCTTGACCAGCCGCCCGAACCTTCCGGCCTTGGGACCGGAGGCATGGCCCTCATGATCCACATCGACCACGTAGAACCGCCGCTCTCCCGCCTCGATCCAGAGGGGCAAGTGATTGGTCGTCATCAGAAAGCAGGCGTGGAGGGGCAGCTTTTCCACATCCCTGCCCTTCCGCTCTGCCATGGTGAAGGGTTCGGTGATGAGGGTCTTGAGCTTGTTTCCGACCTCGGAATCGGGGCGCAGGTGCAGCTCTTCGCAGACGATCAGCTTCTTGCCCAGGATCGGGCCGTTGAACTTGCCCGCGACCTTTTCGATGTTGTTCTCGACCGAGGTGTTCTCGAAGCCGAACAATTGTGCGGCAATCCGGCAGAAGGTGGATTTCCCGGTCCCCTTCCGCTGGGAATAGAGCAGGATGGCCCAGTTCGGCTTCTTGTGCTCGTTCTGCAGGCTCCAGGCCAGCCAGTCCAGAACACGGTCCCGCTCTGCCGCGGATTGGAAGATGGTGCTGAAGAACACGAGGAAGGGGCGAAGGCTGGCAGCGGAGGCAGGCAGGCGCCGATAGTCCGGTTGTTTCCAGCCGTTGAGGATGACCTGCCCGCTTTCCAGCTGGATCCGGCGGCGGGGATTGCCGGGATAGGGGGTGATGGCCCCGG
Organism: Neotabrizicola sp. VNH66; assembly: GCF_049445895.1. Taxonomy (NCBI): domain Bacteria; kingdom Pseudomonadati; phylum Pseudomonadota; class Alphaproteobacteria; order Rhodobacterales; family Paracoccaceae; genus Neotabrizicola; species Neotabrizicola sp. VNH66. Next base: position 133,142 of record NZ_JBMSDW010000013.1, on the reverse strand, counting down.
TCCAGACCGGGATGGAGCGGTCGGGGTCGGCGTTGTTCTGAAGGATGGCCGTGTCGAAGACCTCTTTCAGGACCGGCTTCGGGACGGGGTCGCCGTTGTTGAGCCTCCGCGCCGGGATCAGGAAAGCCCGCTGGAGGTCGTCGCGGGACATCGATTCCAGGGGGCGGTCGATGTGGTAGAACCTCCCTTCACGGCGGAGGTAGCTGCGGGCGAGGAGCCGGATCAGCAGCTCTTTCAGATCCTGGCGCCCTGCCCCGGCCTCTGCGGCGGGAAGTGCTGGTGGAACGGGGCGGGCTGGGAGGGGGTCTTCTGGTGGCAGTAAGTTCATGAAAAATCCTTATGGAGGGCGGTCCTTGCCGGGACGGCCTGAGGGGTGAAGCGGGTTTGATAAAAAGGTCTTGGTCGCGGAATGCGGGCGGCCATATGCAGGGGTCTGGCTGGGTGTGTCAAGCTGCCGTGGCCATGAGGCGTGCTGGTGCACTTGGAGATGACCAACCGCGGCTATCCTTGAGCGGATGTGCCAAGCTGCCGTGGCCATGAGGCCCTCAGACCCGGAACGCCGCACTCCCGTACCTCCCGCAGACAGCGAAACCTGCTGCTGCCTGGACAGATCTGGGGCATCCCTTGGGGCACTTCTCTTGCCGTCCCCTGTCGGCCGGGCCGAACAACCCCTTTATCCCAAACGGTTTTCCGCTTGCGATAGGGTCTTCGCGATGTCAGGAGAAACTTGGCTGGGGCGCTAGGATTCGAACCTAGGAATGGCGGTACCAAAAACCGCTGCCTTACCACTTGGCGACGCCCCAACCGTGCGGCGGTGTTTAGCGGGTGCGTCGGGGGGCTGCAAGAGGCCCGAGAGAAAAAAGTGAGGGGCCATTGTGGCATTCGATGTGATCGTGGTGGGGGCCGGCGCGGCCGGGATGATGGCGGCGATCGAGGCCGGTCAAAGGGGCCGCCGGGTCCTTGTGATCGACCATGCGGCGAAGCCGGGTGAGAAGATCCGCATCTCGGGCGGCGGGCGCTGCAACTTCACCAATCTGGGCATTGCGGCGGACCGTTATCTGGGCGGCAACCCGCGGTTCGCCCTTTCGGCGCTGAAGCGGTTCACCCAATGGGATTTCATCGCCCGCATGGATCAGGCGGGAATTGCCTGGCATGAAAAGACTCTGGGACAGCTCTTTTGCAACGGCCCGGCCACGCAGGTGGTGGACTGGCTGCGCGCCGAAATGCAGAAGGCGGGCGTCACACTCTGGCTCTCCTGCACCCCGGGCAGCGTGACCCGCACCGCCACCGGATTCGCTGTGGAGACCGACCGTGGGGTGCAGGAGGCGGCATCGGTCATCGTCGCCACCGGCGGCAAGTCCATCCCGAAGATGGGGGCCACCGGCTGGGGCTACCGTGTGGCCGAAAGCTTTGGCCTGCCCCTGACCGAGACGCGCCCTGCCCTTGTGCCGCTGACCTTTGCCGAGCAGGAGCTGGAGTGGATCAAACCGCTGGCGGGCGTGGCGGTCACCGGCCGCGCCACGGCGGGCGGCGCGGGCTTTGACGAGGCGGTGCTGTTCACCCACCGCGGCCTGTCCGGCCCGGCGATCCTGCAGGTCTCCAGCTACTGGCGTGAGGGCGAGGCGGTCACGCTGGACCTCTGCCCCGGGCAGGATGCGGGCGCCGTGCTGCGCCGTGCCAAGGCCGAGGCCGGGCGCGCGCAGCTGTCGACCGCGCTGGCGCGTCTGGTGCCCGAACGGCTGGCCCGGCATCTGGCAGATCGCGCCGCCCTGCCCGGCCCCCTGGCCACGATCCCCGGTGCCGATCTGGACCGGCTGGCGGGTCAGCTGCACGGCTGGCGGCTGATGCCAGTGGGCAGCGAAGGCTATCGCACGGCCGAGGTCACGCTTGGCGGTGTGGATACGGCTGCGCTGGACGCCCGGACCATGGCCGCGAAATCCGTCCCCGGCCTTTATTTCGTGGGCGAGGTGGTGGACATCACCGGTTGGTTGGGCGGCTACAACTTTCAATGGGCTTGGTCATCGGGCTGGGCCGCGGGACAGGTGGCCTAAAGCGGGTCGATATCGCCCTTTGCCCGCTGCGCATGGAAGTCGGCCACAAAGGCCGACAGCCGCCCGGCGGCGATGGCGTCGCGCAGGCCCTGCATCAGCTCCTGATAATAATGCAGGTTGTGCCATGTCATCAGCATGGAGCTGATGATCTCGCCCGAGCGCATCACATGATGCAGATAGGCGCGCGAGTAATTGCGGCAGGCCGGGCAGGTGCAGGCCTCGTCCAGCGGGCGCGGGTCGTCCTGGTGGCGGGCGTTCTTGATGTTGATCTGCCCGCGCCGCGTCCAGGCCTGCCCCGTCCGGCCCGAGCGGGAGGGCAGTACGCAATCCATCATGTCGATGCCGCGTTCCACGGCGCCGACGATGTCATCGGGCTTGCCCACCCCCATCAGATAGCGCGGCTTGTCTTCCGGCAGGAACCCGGGCGCGTAATCCAGAACGCCGAACATGGCCTCCTGCCCCTCGCCCACGGCCAGCCCGCCGACCGCGTAGCCGTCAAAGCCGATGGCTTTCAGCGCCTCCGCGCTTTCCTCGCGCAGCTCGCGGGTGACGCCGCCCTGCATGATCCCGAACAGGGCATGGCCCGGCCGGTCGCCAAAGGCATCGCGCGACCTTTGCGCCCATCGCATCGACAGGCGCATGGCACGGGCCACCTCGTCATCGGTGGCGGGCAGCGCGGGGCATTCGTCGAAACACATCACGATGTCTGAACCGAGGAGCTTCTGGATCTCCATGCTGCGTTCGGGCGACAGCATGTGCTTCGACCCGTCGATATGGCTGGAAAACCGCACGCCCTCTTCGGTCAGCTTCCGCAAGGATGCCAGCGACATGACCTGAAACCCGCCCGAGTCGGTCAGGATCGGCCGGTCCCAGTTCATGAACCTGTGCAACCCGCCAAGGCGGGCGATCCGCTCGGCCCCCGGACGCAGCATCAGGTGATAGGTGTTGCCCAGAAGGATATCCGCCCCCGTCGCGCGCACGCTGTCGGGCAGCATCGCCTTGACCGTGGCGGCCGTGCCCACCGGCATGAAGGCGGGCGTGCGGATCTCACCCCGGGGGGTGTGGATCACGCCGGTGCGCGCCGCGCCGTCCTGCCCGGTGCGGGTGAACCCGAAGCGTGCCGCCGCCTGATCTGCCATCTGCCCTGCCCTTTGTGCCGGAAAACCGCGCGTTCATGCGCCAAATCGACGGCTTTGCCAAGCCTGCGACAAAGACGGCTGCGGGATGCAGCTTATCGCGCTTGACCTGTGCTGCGCATGCAGTATAGCGATGAATGAACGTTCATTCCGCACAGGAACCATGCCGGACACCGCCCCCTTTCTTGCCCCTGACGACCGCGGGACCGAAATCCTGCTGTCGATCCGTGCGACCTTTGCCGAAAAGGGGTTCAACGGCGCCTCGATGCAGGATCTGGCGCGCGCCGCCGGTATCAGCGTGGGCAGCTTCTACCGCTATTTCCCGTCCAAGGCCGCCATCGTGGATGCGCTGGTCAGTCTGGACATTGCTGAGATCGACGCCGCGATGGAGGTGATCAAGGCCGCTCCCGACCCGCGCGCCGCGGTGCGGGCCGCGCTGTCGGACCGGGTGCGCGAGGACCGGGGGATCGACAACTGCCTCTGGGCCGAGATTACCGCCGCGGCCCTGCGTACCTCTGACGTGGCGGGCACCTGCCGCCGGATGGAGGAAACCATCGCCACAAAGCTGACGCAGATTTTTGCGCTGATCAGTGGTCTTTCGCCTGAAGTTTGCGCCGAACGCTACGGCGCCCATGCCCGTTACCTGATCCTGATGGTCAAGGCCGCCGCCTCGCGGTCTGATCAGTCGCCCGACCCTGCCCTGGACGATATGATCCTTCGGGGCCTTGACCGCGTACTTGACGAAATCCCCTCCCGCCCTGCTGCAGGTTGATCCATGCGTTCTGTTTCTGCCCTTGCTCTGTCGATTTCCGTTCTGGCGCTGACCCCCGCCGCGCTGACCCCGCCCGTCCTTGCGCAAGAGGCGGCCGCCTCTGAACCCGCGCCGGAGGCCGCGCCCCCCGCCCTGCCCGCCATCAACGTGACCGAAACCGCGCCGCGCGCACTGACCGACCGGGTGATTGCCACCGGGTTGATCACGCCGGTGGAAGAGGTGCAGGTCCAGCCGCTGATCGAAGGACAGCCCATCGAATCGCTGCTGGCCGATGTGGGTGACAGCGTGACCGAGGGGCAGGTTCTGGCCGTTCTGTCGAAAACCGCGCTGGAATTGCAGAAATCGCAGGCCTTGGCCTCGCTGGCCTCGGCCCGCGCCACCATCGCCCAGGCCGAGGCGCAACTGGTCGAGGCCGAAGCTTCCGCCGCCGATGCCGCCCGCACTGCGGAGCGCACCGCCAAGCTGAAGGATCAGGGCACGGCCACTCAGGCGGCGGCGGACACCGCCAATGCCAATGCCGTGGCGGCCACCGCGCGCGTCACCGTGGCGCGCCAATCGCTGGAGGCCGCGCGGGCGCAGATGGCGCTCTATGAGGCGCAGATGGCCAATGTCGATCTGCAGCTGACCCGGACCGAGGTGAAGGCGCCCTATGCCGGCCGCATCACCGCGCGCAATGCCACCATCGGTGCCATCGCCACCGCTGCCGGTCAGCCGATGTTCGTTCTGGAAAAGGACGGCGCGCTGGAAATGCGGGCCGACCTGTCCGAGACGGATGTGCTGCGGGTTTCGGCCGGGCTGACTGCCCGGATCACGCCGGTCGGTGTCACCGCACCGATCGCGGGCACGGTGCGGCTGATCGAACCGGCCATCGACACCACCACCCGTCTGGGCCGGGCCCGGATCGCGGTGGATGATCCCGGCCAGCTGCGCGCGGGCATGTTCGCCGAGGCGCAGATCATCGTGGCCGAGCGTCAGGCGCTGGCTGTGCCGGTGACGGCCATCAGCACCGCCGAAGGCCATACCACCGTGATGCGGGTGAAGGATGGCGTGGTGGAACAGGTTCCGGTCACGCTTGGCATCCGCGACGGTGGCTGGGTCGAGGTGGCGGATGGCCTGTCGCAGGGGGATCTGGTGGTCACCAAGGCCGGATCTTTCGTGCGCGCAGGTGACCGGATCAACCCGATCACCGCTGCCGCGGCCAACTGAGCGAGGGGCGCATGAACTTTTCCGCATGGTCCATCCGCAATCCGATCGCGCCGCTGCTGGCGTTCTTCATGCTCATGATCCTGGGTTGGCAGTCGTTCAACAGCCTGCCCATCACCCGGTTCCCGAACATCGACGTGCCTCTGGTGTCGATCACCGCCGTGCAGGGCGGTGCCGCGCCAAAGGAACTGGAAGGCCAGGTCACCAAGGAAATCGAAGATGCCGTCGCGGGCATCAACGGGGTGAAGAACGTCACCTCCACCATCAATGACGGGGTCAGCACGACGGCGGTGGAATTCCGCATGGAAGTGCCCACCGAACAGGCGGTGCAGGATGTCAAGGATGCCATCGACCGCATCGTGGGCGACCTGCCCGCCGATGTGGAAACCCCCATCGTCGCCAAGATCGACGTCGAGGGGCAGGCCGTTCTGACCTATGCCATCACCTCGCCCGGGCGCACGCTGGAAGAGCTGTCGTGGTTCGTCGACGACACGCTGACCCGTGCGCTGCAGGGCCGCCCCGGCATCGGCCGGGTGGACCGCTACGGCGGGGTGGACCGCGAAATCCTGATCGAGCTGGATCCGGTCCGGCTGGCCAGCTACGGCATCACTGCCGCGGCGGTCAGCCAGCAGATCGCGCTGACCAATACCGATCAGGGCGCGGGCAAGGCCGAACTGGGCGTGGGCGAACAGTCGATCCGCACCCTTGGCAACCAGAGCACGGTGGACGCGCTGGCCGCAGCCACCATCGCTTTGCCCTCGGGCCGTCATGTCCGGCTTTCTGATCTGGGCACCGTCACCGACAGCTTTGCCGAACCGAAAAGCTTTGCCCGCCGCGATGGTGAGCCTGTGGTGGTGATGTCGGTCTACCGCTCCAAAGGCGCGTCCGAGGTCTCGGTGGCCGAGACGGTGGATGCCGCGCTGGAGACGGTGCAGGCCGCAAATCCGGACGTGCAGATCCAGCTGCTGGACGATCAGGTCTATTACACCCGTGGCAATTACGAATCCGCCCTGAACACGCTGATCGAAGGCTCGATCCTTGCCGTTCTGGTGGTGCTGATCTTCCTGCGCAACTGGCGCGCGACGCTGATCGCGGCCGTGGCCCTGCCTCTTTCGGCGGTGCCCACCTTCCTTGTGATGGATCTGATCGGCTTTTCGCTGAACCTCGTGTCCTTCCTTGCGCTGACACTGGCGACGGGCATTCTGGTGGACGATGCGATCGTGGAAATCGAGAACATCGCCCGGCACATCAAGATGGGGAAAACCCCCTATCGCGCCGCCATCGACGCGGCGGATGAAATCGGGCTGGCGGTGATCGCCACGACCATGACCATCGTGGCGGTCTTCGTGCCCGTCAGCTTCATGCCCGGCATTCCGGGCCAGTATTTCAGCCAGTTCGGCCTAACGGTCGCGGTATCCGTGGTGTTCTCGCTTCTGGTGGCGCGTCTGATCACGCCGATGATGGCCGCCTATTTCATGACCGACAAGGATGCCGAGGGCGAGCACGGCAAGGACGGCCCGTTCATGCGCGGCTACCTTTGGCTGGTGCGGCACACCACCGCCGTGCCCAAGGTGTTTGGCGTCCGCATCCCCGCCTATTACCTGACGCTGGTCGTGGCCATCGGCGTGGTGATCGTCTCGGTCGGGATGATGATGCAGATTCCGGGCAACCTGTTCCCGCCGGATGACGAAAGCCGCTTTGCGATTTCCGTCGAACTGCCGCCCGGATCGACGCTGGCCGAAACCGACCGCACCACCGCCGCCATGCGCGAGGCCATCGCCGGCGTTGAGGGGATCGACCATATCATGGTGATCGGCGGCTCCTCCCCCTTGGGCGACCGGGAAATCCGCCGGGCGAACATGGTCGTCCTTCTGGAAAAGCGCGATGTCAGTCTGGAACGGAAGCTGTTCGATCTGGCGATGCAGCTGCCCTTCGTGGACCAGTGGCTGCATCTGCCCAAGGCCGAAGGCCGCCTGAAGCCGCAGATCGAGATCGAAGCCGAAGTGTTCGAGGCGCTGCGCGACATTCCCGACATCCGTGCCTACAAGCTGGGGGGGCCGGGTGCAGGCGGCCGTCCCTTCGCCTATGACGTGCTGTCCACCGATGCGGATGACCTGACGCAGGCTGTGGCGCAGATCGAAAAGGCGCTGTCCGGGGAGCCGCTCTTCGTCAACGTCTCCTCCGAAGGCAACCTGCCCCGGCCCGAGATTCAGGTGACGCCCCGTCTGGACGAGGCCGCGCGCCTTGGCGTGACCACGCAGGCCATTGCCGCCACGCTGCGGGTGGCCACCATCGGCGATCAGGATTCCGCGCTGGCCAAGCTGAACATCGACGACCGGCAGATCCCGGTCCGGGTGCGGCTGGCCACCGGCGCCCGCACCGATCTGGACCAGATCGCCGCGCTGAAGGTGATGACGTCCAGCGGCGCCATGGTGCCCCTTGCCTCGGTGGCCGATATCGCGGTGTCCGAAGGCCCGGCACAGATCAAGCGGCTGAACCGGCAGCGCGTCGCCTCCATCGGGGCCGACATGCCGGTGGGCGTGGTGCTGGATCAGGCCACCGCCCGCTTCACCGAAATTCTGGCCGGGCTTGACCTGCCGCCTTCGGTCACCGTGCGCCCCTCGGGCGACGCCGAGGTGCAGGCCGAACTTGTGACAAGCTTCCAGAATGCCATGGTCATGGGGCTGATGCTGGTGCTGACGGTGCTGATCCTGCTGTTCCGCTCGGTCATCCAGCCCTTCACCATCCTGTTCTCGCTGCCTCTGGCCATCGGCGGGGTGGCGGGTGCGCTGATCCTGACACAGAACCCGATGTCGATGCCGGTGCTGATCGGGATCCTGATGCTGATGGGGATCGTGACCAAGAACGCGATCCTGCTGATCGACTTTGCCATCGAGATGCGGGCCCGCGGCATGCGCCGGATCGAGGCGGTGGTCGAGGCCGGGCACAAACGCGCAAGGCCCATCGTGATGACCTCCATCGCCATGTCGGCAGGTATGCTGCCCTCGGCGCTTGGCGTGGGCGAAGGTGGCACCTTCCGCGCGCCGATGGCGATTGCGGTGATCGGCGGGATCATCGTCTCCACCGTTCTGTCGCTGGTGGTGGTGCCCGCCTTCTATCTGATCATGGATGACCTGTCGCGCGGGCTGGGCTGGATCTTCGGCCGCTTCGTCGGCAAGAAGGATGAAGAGGCCCCGCCGCCCGAACCCGCGGCCCTGGCCGAACGGATCGACCGCGGTGCCGAAAGCCTCGCTTTGCTGAACGCTCGGATCTCCGCACTGGAAGCCGCACGCGCCCCGGCGAAACCACTGTCTGCGGCAGAGTGATCAGAACCCCCGGCGGTCCCTCCGCCGGGGGCTTTTCTTTGCGGTCAGGCCTTCGGCCAAAGCCGGGCCGCCTCTTCCGCGGTATAGCGCCCCAGCCGCACATCCTCGGCCACCAGCGCCGGGTCGCGCCCGGCAGGGTCACCATAGCCACCGCCGCCCGGGGTGCGGACCCGCACCCGGTCTCCGGGCGCAAGGGCGATGTCCTGCGCCTTGGACAGATGGTCCGGCACCATGACCTGTCCGCCGCGACGGATTTCGACCCGGTTCACCGCGCCCTCGCCCCCGCCAAGTGCGCCCTGCGGGCCGGTGCGCCCGTGGTCCATCACAAAGGACGCCCGCGCGCTGCCGCGCAGCACCTCAATCTCATAATCCAGACCAAAGCCGCCGCGGAACGCGCCCGCCCCGCCGGACCCTTCGTGCAGCGCGTAGCGTCGATAAAGGACCGGGAACTTCTGCTCCATGATCTCCACCGGCGGCGCCTTGGAAATGCCGATGGTGGAACAGCCGTTGGCAATGCCGTCGCCCCCCGCAAACCCGCCATAGCCGCCGCCGGAAATCTGGTACATCACATAGCCTTGGCCCGTTTCGGGATCATGACCGCCCAGTCCGAAATTGCCGCTGGTCCCCGCCGGGGCCGCGGTCACAAGACCGGGCAAAGCCTGCACCAGGGCTGCAAAGACCGCCTCGGCAATCCGCTGGCTGACCTCAGCCGCGCAGCCCGAAACGGGGCGCGGGTAATGGGCGTCCAGGAAGGTGCCCTCGATCCCGCGCACCTCCAGCGGCTCGAACGCGCCCGCGCTGATCGGCACATCGGGAAAAATGTGCCGCACCGCCAGATAGACCGAGGACAGCGTCGTCGCCCGGACCGAGTTCATCGGGCCCGCGCAAGGCAGGCTGGACCCGGTGAAATCGAATGTCAGCGTTTCCTCCGTCCGCGTCACGTTCAGCGCGATGGTCAACGGCTCGTTCACCACCCCGTCCGAGTCGATATAGGCCTTCGCCTGATACCTCCCCTCCGGAATGGCACCGATCTTCGCCCGCATCTGCCGGGCGGCAAGGTCACGCATCCGGGCAATCGCCTCGCGCACCGTCGCATCGCCATAGCGGTCGATCAGCGCGGCCAACCGCTCCGCCCCCACCATCAGCGCACTGGCCTGCGCCTTCACATCGCCGATCCGCTGGTCGGAAACGCGGATGTTCGAACAGATGATCGCCCAGATTTCCGCATCCAGCACACCCTTCTTGAACAGCTTGACCGGCGGCAGCCGCAGCCCCTCCTGCTCGGCGCTGATGGCACTTGCGGAAAATCCGCCCGGCACCATGCCGCCCGTATCAGGCCAGTGCCCGGTGTTTGACAGCCAGCACCAGATGGCCCCGTCGCGCCAGACCGGCATGGCAAAGCGCACATCCATCAGATGGGTGCCGCCCAGATAGGGGTCGTTCACGATATAGATGTCACCCGGCTCCGGCGCCGCGGTCACGCCCGCGCGGATCCGCTCAATCAGGGTGCGGGTGGAAAATTGCATCACCCCCACAAACACCGGCAGCCCTTTGGAGCCCTGCGCGATCAGCGACCCGTCCTCGGCCGAATAGATCCCGTCCGAACGGTCATCCGCCTCGGCGATCACCGGCGAAAACGCCGCGCGGGAAAAGGTCAGGTCCATCTCGTCGCAGACCTGCTGCAACCCCGCCTGTATCACCGCCAGCGTCACCGGATCGATCATGACCTGCCCCTTTCCAGTTTGTCCAAATATCCCGGGGGTGCGGGGGCTGGCCCCCGCTCCGCCGTCTCAGCCCTCGATCCGCACGATCAGATTGCCGTCCGCGTCCGATGTCACCCTGCACCCCGGCTCCACCACCACGGTCGTATCCATCTGCTCGATGATCGCGGGGCCGGTCAGGTCCAGCGCCAGCGGCAGGTGATCGCGCCAGTAGACCGGCACCTGTTGCCAGCCGCCGAACCAGACGGCCCGCATCTCCTGCGGCACCGCTTCAGCCTTCCGCCCCGCGGGGTCGATCAGCCTTCCAAGGTCCAGTTCCGCTCGCCGCCCGGTCACGCTGGTGTTCAGGTTCATGACCGAGGCGCGGATTTCCGGCAGCTCCACCCGGAACCGGGCGTGATAGGCCGCTTCGAACAGGGCCTGCATCTCTGCCGCGGTGGGCCGGGCAGAGGGCAGCGGCACCCGCAGAAGATGGGTCTGGCCGATGAACTGCATATCGGCGGAATATTCCGCGCGCACCTCGCGCACCTCCACCCGCTCGGCGGCGATCAGGCGGCGGCCCTCTTCCTCCTGCGCGGACAGGATGGCCGCGGCCTCCTCCATGTCCAGCGCGGCCAGCGGGCGGTTGACCGTGCGCACGAAATCATGCCGCAGATCGGCCACCACGCAGCCAAGCGCATTGGTGATGCCGGGCCGCGCCGGGACCAGCACCTTCGGCACCGCCAGCTCCCGCGCCAGCGCCACCGCATGCAAAGGCCCCGCGCCGCCGAAAGCAAACAGCGCAAAGTCGCGCGGATCGGCCCCAACCGAGAGAGAGACCATGCGGATCGCGCCCGCCATATGAATATTGGCGATCCGCACCACCGCCTCGGCTGCTTCCTCGACAGAAAGGCCAAGGGGCTGCGCGATCTGCACCGCCATCGCCGCGCGCGCAGCTTCGGCGGCCTGCCCGAACCGTGCCGCAGGCAGCCGCCCGAGGATCAGGTTCGCGTCCGAAATCGTAATCCGCGTGCCGCCCCGGCCATAGCAGACCGGCCCGGGATAGGAGCCCGCCGAATCCGGCCCGACCCGCAGCATGCCGCTTTCATCCACCCGCGCGATGGACCCGCCGCCCGCGCCCACGGTGCGCACATCCACCATCGGCACATGGATCGGCATGGCATATTCCACCTCGATCTCGTTCGAGACCGGGGCCACCCCGTCGCGGATCATCGCCACATCGGTAGAGGTGCCGCCCATGTCATAGGTCAGAAGGTCGGGCATCCCGGCGCGCCGCCCGGTGGCGACAGCCGCCATCACGCCAGAGGCGGGGCCGGACATCACCGTCTTCACCGCCTCGCGGGCCACATTCTGCGCGGCGACCATGCCGCCATTGCCGTTCATCACCAGCAGATCGCGCGCATAGCCCTGCGCCGCCAGTTCTCCGGCCAGACGCGAAACATAGCGTTCCAGAATGGGCTGCACGCTGGCATTCACCGCCGCCGTGACACCCCGCTCATATTCCCGCGCCTCGGAGAGGAGGGCGTGGCCCAGCGTCACATAGGCATTGGGCCAGATCTCTGCCGCGATCTCTCCGGCCCTGCGCTCATGCGCGGAGTTGGCGTAGGAATGCAGGAAATGGATCACCAGCGCCTCACACCCGCTGTCCAGCAGGGTGGCGATGGCCGCGCGCAGGGCGGCTTCGTCCAGCGGCGTGACCACCCGGCCCCGGGCATCCATCCGCTCCGGCACCTCCAGCCGCAGGTCACGCGGGATGATCGGCACGAAGCGGCCCGCCATGCCATAGGGCTGCGGCCGGGTGCGGCGACCCAGTTCCAGCACATCGCGAAAGCCTTCGGTCGTGATGATCCCGGTCTTCGCCAACTGCCGTTCCAGCACGGCATTGGTGGTCGTGGTGGTGCCATGGACGATCAGGTCCAGATCGGCCAGATCGGCCCCTGCCGCGGCAAAGGCGGCCATCACCCCCGGCGCCTGATTGGGCAGGCTGGTCGGCACCTTGGCCAGACGCACCTGACCCGAGGCCGGATCGAAGATCACCAGATCGGTGAAGGTTCCGCCCACATCGACGCCCGCCACCAGCCCCGCCATTCAGACCCCCACGAATTCCGCAAACTGCCGCGCGCCGGGGCGCAGATCGGCGGCTTCGGCCACTTCCTCCACCCGGCCATGCGCCATGAAGGCCACCCGGTCCGCCATGCGCAGCACCGCCTCGACCCGTTGTTCCACCAGAACGACGGCCACGCCCTGCGCCTTCAGTTTCATCACCGCCTCGCGGATCAGGGCGATCATGCTGGGTTGCAACCCCTCGGTCGGTTCGTCCAGCAACAGCACCTTCGGCTCAAGGCAAAGCGCGCGGGCAATGGCCAGCATCTGCTGTTCGCCGCCCGACAGGGTGCCCGCAGCCTGCCCCAGCCTTTCGCGCAGCCGGGGGAACAGCGACAGCACATGATCGCGGATTTCCCGCCGGTTGCCGCGGATCAGCCCGCCGACCTCAAGGTTTTCGGCCACGGTCAGCGGACCGAACAGACGCCGCCCCTGCGGTACCCAGGCCAGACCATGGCCCGGCACCCGATGCGCGGGCAGCCCGCGCAATTCAACGCCCGCCAGCCGGATACTGCCCTCAGTTGCCGGGACAAGGCCCATGATCGTCTTCATCAGAGTGGTCTTGCCCGCGCCGTTGCGGCCCATGACGCAGGTGACCTGCCCGGCGGCAGCGGTGAAATCCACCCCCCGCAGCACGGTGACCGGGCCATAGCCCGCGGTGACGCCGGTGAGGTCAAGCACCAAGATAGGCCTCCTGCACCGCCGGATCGGCCCGCACTTCGGCGGGCGTGCCGCGCGCCAGAACCTGCCCGAAGTTCAGCACGGTGATGCGGTCGGCCACCTCCATCACCACCTCCATATTATGCTCGATCAACAGGACCGAAACCTCGGGGACCAGCGACCGGACCAGCGCCTTGAACCCCGCGATCTCTCCCGCGGCAAGGCCCTGCGTGGGTTCGTCCAGGATCAGGACCCGTGGCGCGAGGGCCAGCCCCATCCCAAGTTCCAGAAGCCGCTGGTGGCCGTAGGACAGCAGGCCCGCCGTCTCCCGCTCCATCCCGGTCAGGCCCACGCGATCCAGCGCGGCGGCCACCACCTGCGCCACCGGCCGCCGGTCCCGACCGCCCTGCGCGGCCAGAGCCACGTTGTCAAAAACGCTCATCCCCGGAAAGACCGAGGTGATCTGGAACGTATAGCCGATGCCGCGGCGCACCCGGGCATGGGCGGGCAGCCGGGTGATATCCTCCCCACCCAGCAGAATCTGGCCGGACTGCACTGGCAGCCGTCCCGAAAGCAGGCTGACGAAGGTGGTCTTGCCCGCCCCGTTGGGGCCGATCAGGGCATGGACCTCGCCCGCGGCCAGCGTGAAATCCACCCCGTCCACCGCGCGCAGCCCGCCGAAGTGCCGCACCAGTTGCCGCGCTTCCAGAAGGCTCATGGCAGGTCCCTCCAGACATGCGCGCGGACCCAGCCAAGGATGCCGCGCGGCGCGAAAAGGACCAAAAGGATCAGCGAGATGCCGACCACGAACAGCCATGCGCTGGAGGCCCATCCGGCGAAATCGGCCAGCAGTGCCGACAGGCCCGGCATCACGCCGGACAGGGCGCCTGCCAACCCCCGCAACCCTTGGGCCAGAAGGCCCGGCCCGGCGTCGATCAGGTAGAACATCACCGCCGCGCCCAGAAGCGGGCCAAGGACGGTGCCCGCGCCACCCATCAGCACATAAAGCATCGGCAGGATGGAATACTGGATCGCGGCAAAACTGCCGCCCGCATAGCCGAACAGCACCGCATAGCCCGCCCCGGCAAGGCCAGACAGCACGCCGGACAGGACCAGCACGGCCAGTTTTCGCGCATAAGGATCATAGCCCAGCATCCGGCTGCGTTCTTCATTCTCGCGCAGCGCCACCAGCACCCGCCCATGGCGCGACCGCATCAGCGCCAGCGCCAGCAGAACTCCCACGGTGCACAGGACCCAGGCCGCCACGAAGCGCGGCCCCTCTTGCGAGAGGTCAAAGCCCAGAACCTGCCGTCCCGCCGTGGGCAAGGTAAAGCCCTCATCCCCGCCGGTCCAGCTGTTGAAATACAGGATCGTCAGCGCAAAGGCCTGCGCAAACATCAGGGTGACGATCATGAACGCCACCCCTGCCGTCCGCAGCGCCAGAAGCCCCACCAGAAGCGCAGCGATGCCCCCGCCCAGCAGACCAAGAAGCAATGCCGTGCCGCCCGATACGCCCCAGTGCCATGCGGGCAGGCCCCCGGCATACATGCCCGCCGCAAAGAACAGCGCGTGCCCGAGGCTCAGAAGCCCGGTATAGCCGAAGGCCAGATTATAGGCGCTGGCAAACAGCGCCAGCACCATGATCCGCGCCAGATTGGTGACGTGATAGGGTGGCAGCACCCATTGCAGCGCGAACAGCACGGCCAGAGCCGCCAGATGCACCGCCCAGATCATGGCCCCCCGCGTCATGCCTGGCGTGTCCCGAAGAGGCCCTGCGGGCGAAACACAAGGACCAGCGCCACCGCCAGCGTGGCGATGATCTTGGCCAAGGTCGGCGTCCAGAACATCGACACCACCCCCTCGGCCAGCCCGATGATCAGCGCCGCGGCCAAAGTGCCGCGCAGGGACCCCAGCCCGCCGATGATGACCACGATGAAGCTCAGCAGCAGCGGGTCGCCCCCCATCAGGTAATGCGCCTGCTGGATCGGCACGATCAGCACACCCGCCACCGCCGCCAGCGCCGCGCCAAAGGCGAAGGTGCCCATATAGACCCGGTCGACATTGATGCCGAAGGCGCGGGCGACGTCGCGGTCCACCTGCGTGGCCCGCATCACCAGCCCCGCCTTGGTGCGCGTCATCAGAAGCCACAAGGCCCCCAAGAGCGCCAGCGCCGCCACGATCACGAAAAGCTTGTAGCCGGAATAGCCGAACCACGGCAGCTGCAGCCGGAAATCGAACGGTTTGATCACCGCCTGCGCATTCGGCCCGAAGAAGGTCAGCGCACCCTGTTCCAGCAGATAGAGCAGGCCAATGGTGGCCACGATCGTCGCCTCCGGGTCGTAATTCACCCGCTTCAGCACCAGCTGATCGGCCAGCGCGGCGATCAGTGCCACCGCCAAAGGCGCCACCAGCAGCGCTACCACAAAGGCCACCAAGGGCGGCCCCGGCACATGGCTGGCCACCACGAAGGCCAAGACCGCGCCCAGCATGTAGAACGTGCCATGCGCCACGTTGACGACGCGCATCACCCCGAACACAAGGCTCAGCCCGCTGGCGGCCAGCGCCAGCACGGCGGCCATGACCAACCCCTCCATCAGGGCCAGAAGCAACATCGGTCCAAGGCCCATGGGCCGCCCTTCCTTGCCGGGGGAAAGACCGGCGGGACGAACCCGCCGGCCGGTCTGTCAGATCAGAACGACATCGTGGTGTAATCCACCGCGTCGGGATACATCCCTTCCTCGATGGTGGTCTGGTGCACCTTCACCAGCTTTCCCCCCTCCAGTTTGGAGATGTATTGCGAGCCGAAGACCTGATGGGTCTTGCCGTTAAAGGTCTTGGCGCCCTGCGGATGGTCGATGCCGTAAGGCAGATCGGTGATCGCCTCCATCGCCTCGACCAGCTTCTGCCGGTCGTCCGGGCCGGTATAACCTGCGGCCTCCATCCCCTGCTTGATGAAGCTGAGCGTTTCCCAGACCGAGAACATGTGGGAATAGGTGGAGACATCCTTCGCGTCCGACACGCTGGCGCCATTGTCATCCACACCAACGGCGGCGCGATATTCATCCTCGGCCGCGCCCGCATCGGCGGGCTTCACCCGGGGATAGCCTTCCCAGAAATGGCTGCCCTCCAGAAACTCCAGCCCCGGTGTTGCGGTATCCACCGCCTCCAGCGAGTCGATGAAGCCGAAAAGCTGCGGCTTCGCGCCCGAGCCGTAGAATTCGCCCAGTTCCTGCACGAAGGTCAGCACCGCGGGGCCGACCATGACGTGATAGATCACCTCGGTCTCGGCCGGGATCTGCGCGAAATAGCGGGTGAAGCTGGTTTCCGTCGGCGGGATCGGCACCTGCGCGATGACCTCGCCGCCCTGTTCCTTGATCGCGGCGGTAAAGAAATCGCGGTGATCATGGCCAAAGGCATAATCCGGGAAGAACATGGTGACCTTCTTGCCCAGATTCTGGCTGACCCACGGCGCCATGGTCGAGATCTGCGCCCGCACATCGGTGATGCCCGGTTGCAGCGTCCAGCGGTTCAGCGCCCCGCTCGCGACGTGATAGCCTTCGGAACAGACCAGATAAGGCACCTTCAACTCTCCCGCGCGGGGGGCCGATCCCATGACGACATGGCTGAACAGCGTGCCAAAGACCAGATCGCAGCCGTCCTTGGTCACCAGCTTGTCAACCACCTCGGCCCCGCGCTTGGGATCGGTGGCATCATCCTCGAACAGGATCTCCACCGGGCGCCCGGTGATGCCGCCCGCGTCGTTGATCCGCTTCAGCGCGGCCTGGGCGGTGCGCTCATACCAGCGGCCATAGGCGGCGCCGATGCCCGTGCGGTGCAGCTGGAACCCCAGTTTGATCGGCGCGGCCTGCGCGCCCACGCTGGCGGGCAGCATGCCTGCCAGAACGCCCGCCCCCGCGCCTTTCAGAACCGTCCGGCGGCTTGGTTGCCACAGCTTCGTCATCCCTACACTCCTTCGTCGGGCGGGCGCATCTTTGCGGGCGCCGCGCGGTTGCAAGTCGTCACCCGGTCCGGGCGGTGGACAACAGCCACAGCCCCAGAACGGTATATCCCACCATCAGCGCCGTCATCGGCAGATGCGCTGCGGCACGCATGCCCGGCCCCGCCAGCTTCAGCGACAGGACGACGGCCAGAAGATGCGCCAGAAGGATGGCCGCGAATTGTGCGCCATAGATCAGCGGCATCAGCCCCGGATCGGTCAGAAAGCCGAAGCTGACATAATAGGGCGGCAGGCCCAGCCAGCTTTCGCCGGTGAATAAGGGATCATTCAGCGCGGCCAGCGTATATTGCCCCGCGGTCAGCAGCATCACCAGATAATGCGCCGCGTGATAGCCCGCCGCGATGGCCAGAAAGGACAGCATCACCGGCCCGGTGGCAAAGCCCCTGCCCCCGATCCGCCGGCCAAGCGCCACCGCCGCCAGCGTCAGGCCCAGCGTCAGCGCCCAGGCCGTCAAGAGCCCCGCCGTATTGGCCCAGACCACGGCTGAGCGGCCCACAGGTTCCAGCGGGTTTTCCCCGATGATTCCCTGCCACCAGAACGTCTCCGACAGCCCGTCAAAGGTCAGCGCGGCCAGCACCATGGTGACAAAGACCACCGCAGAAAACGGCAGCGGCGGCATCCCCGCCACCTGAGTGCCGGGCCATCCGGCGCAGAGCCGCGCCCGGCCATCAGCGGTTTCCACCCACAGAGGCGACACCCGCGACAGCATTCCGAACAGCACGGTCAGGAACTCTCCCTCGTGCAGCCAATCCTCGCCGCGCCAGACGCCGATGAGGAAGATCACGGCCCAGTAGAGCGCGGCCAGCGTGGCCAGCACCGCCGGATCGTCGGGGTAGAGCGAGATCATCTGGAACCAGCTGAACCCGGCAAAGCCCAGCACCGCGGGCCCGTGCCCCATTGACCCGGCCCCGCCCGTCCGCCCGATCAGCGCACGGGTCAGCCGCACCGGCCCGGTCCACGGGTTCACCACCGCCCAGAGGTTGCCCACCAGCATCGACGCCAGCGGAACTGCAATCCAGACCCCGGTCCAGAACACCAAAGTCATCAGGTTGTGCATGGGATCGCGGCTGCCGAACCAGCCGGTGAAGATCAGGCCGAGAAGGCACAGGAAGGCCAGATAGCTGGGCAATGTGACGGACAGCGCCCGCCCCTCGGCCAGCGTCACCGCCCGGAACGCGGGCAGCCGGTGGGCCATGGCGCCCAGAACCGCCGTCAGCCCCACCGTCAGCGCGGCGGCGGTGATGTAATGCCCGGTCGGCAGCGTCAGGATGACCGAGGGCGGCAGCGCACAGGCGAAGGCGGCGCCCGGAAGCGCCATCATACCCGCCGTGAATGCCGCCTGTCTCTTCACCGCAGCCCGTCCTCGCCCTTCACCTGTTCCACCTCCAGCCCGCCCATGCGGCTGTGCACCCGTCCGCCCCGCGCCATGGCCAGCGCGAACAGCACCTCGTTCGCGCGCGGACCGTCGGCACAACTGACTGTAATCACATCGAACCGCGACCGCACATAGGCCGCGTTCAGGTGACCCAGGGGAATGTCCAGCGTGGCGCCCATCCCGCCCACCTTCATGGCGCTTGGCACGATGGCGCGGCATTCGCCCAGCCGGTCGCGCATGCCGTAGCCGCCCGAGACGTGCCAGATCGCGCCATGCTCGCTTTCGCCCGCCTCGCCCACAAGGGCGCCCTTGCCATAGGCGTCGATCCCGTCACGCCCGCCCATCGCCGCGACCAGCCGGTCGGTCAGCAGAAGCGCCAGCGGTTTCAGCGCCTCCATCGCGGGTTGAAGTTCTGTGACAAAGCGGCCCGCGAAGGGATTGGCACAGATGGCATAAATCGCCCCGCGCAGCGGCGGCACGGCCACCGGCGGGCCGCCTTCGTGGTGGATTTCCTCCACCTGGGTCACGATCTTGCGCAGCGTGAAATCAGACACGCTCTTCCTCCTTCGCCAAAAGAATCCCGTCTGCGGTTGCCCGCATCCGGCCCTGCAGAAACAGCGCCGCCCCCTCGATCAGGCCCTTGGCGCGCAGTGCTTCGGCCAGATGTGACGCAGCGTCAAGGGCAATGTCGCATTCGGCGGGCAAAAGGTCGGAAACGGCCACGGTGACCAGCCTGTCGCCCAGATCGCTGTCGGCCTGCACCTGCCGCGCAGGGCGGCGGGTGATGCCGGGATGTCCGGGCAGATCCACCGCATTGGCGATCATCGTCGCCGCCGCATCGGCCATGGCCGCCGTCCGCGCCAGCACCGTCACGGCATCGGCAATGCCCAGCGACAGGCTGCGCCCGCGCCAGCCCGAGGTGGCGATGCCGCGCACCCGGTCCGCATGGCGGATTGTCACCCGCCCGCCGCCGCAGGCCAGCGCGCAGGTCAGGCTTTCGCCGTGGGTCAGATACAGCGCGATGTCGCCGCCGTTGTTCACATGGGCCGAGGCAAGGCCGGGGCCGGGCAGAACCCCGGCAATCTCCTCCGCCACGGCGCCGGCCACAGCGGCCATAGGGGTGATGAAAGCGGGCCTGTAGGGAGCAACCGCCGCAGCCATCCTGCGGGCGATCCGGCATTGCGGCTGACCCAGTGGTGAGCGCAGTAGCGGCAGTTCTTCGACCAACTCATCAAGAACGGTTGAAAACCGTTGTACCGCGCGGGTTTGCGCGGCGGAGATGGCATCGCGGCTGCCCTTCAGCCCCACCAGAATGTCGATGGGGCCGTGCTGAAGATGCAGCCTGCCGTCCGGCAGAAGGGCGGCAATCGCGGTCATCCCCCCTCCCGCGGCCAAAGTTTCGCGGCGGTCGGATATTCACCGCCCTGCCGGATCATCCCGTCCAGATCGGTGATGGCCTCGGCATGGCCGCCCATTGCAAGGTAATCCTCGCGGCGCAGGGTGAATTCCAAGGGTGCCACCAGCGCGGGCGTCGGCACATAGCCAAAGGCGCCGGGTGGCAGGCGGGTCACATCCACCATGAAGGTGATCCCGCCGCCGGGCCAGACAAAGACCTCCGCCCCGCCAGAGGTCAACCGGGTGAAGCCGCCCTGCACCGACCGGGTCAGCCGCACCGGGTTCTGCGTGACCCCCGCCCGCAACGAGCCGCCCGCGCCGCCCATGAACAGCACGGTGCAGAGCGACGGTTCACAATTCTCATCAATAAGTTCGACGGTTTTCTTCAACACATCCGGCAAGGCGGCCGGCTGCGGCACCAGCGCCTCATCCAGCACGTAATAGCCGAACTGCTCTCCGGTGGTGGAGACCATCAGCAGCCGCAACCCCGGCCGCGCACCCTTCTTCGCATTCCAATCCCCCAGAATCTCCAGCGGATCGGTCAGCCGTGTGCCGCCCCAGCCCAGACCTGGTTCCGACACTTTGAAATAGCGTCCGGGGGTGGAGCGGTGCCCCCTGATCTTGATCCCCGTCGGCTCCCAATCAATCACTTTCCCGGCCTGATGTTCCGAGACGACGCCGGTGATGTGATCATCCACCACGACAACTTCGTCGACCAAGCCCTTCCACTGGCTGGCGAACATGCCGATGGTGGCCGATCCGCAGCCGACCCGCATCCGCCGTTCCGGCACCCCGTCCACGATGGGCGGACGCCCCGCCTGCACGGTCACGGCGGAGCCGCCGTCGATGGTCAGCTCCACCGCCTCGGCGTTGCAGAGCGCCAGCAGCGCCGCGCAGGTCAGCCGCCCCTCGGCCTTGGACCCGCCGGTCAGGTGATGTACCCCGCCCAAGGACAGCATCTGGCTGCCGTATTCCGCTGTGGTGACATGGCCGATGGCCTCGCCCCCGGCGCGCACCACGGCGCCCTCGGGCCCAAGGAAACGGTCGGTGTCGATCTTCACCTTGACGCCGCAGTAGGAAAAGATCGCCTCCGTCACCACGGTGACCATATCGGCGTCCCCGATCCGGCTGGAGACGATGAAGGGCGCGGGTTTGTAATCCGGGTAAGTGGTGCCCGCGCCGATCCCGGTCACGAAGGCATCGGCCGGAACCGGGCTGCCGTCCCAGTCGCGCGCGGCAAAGGGCACGATGCGGCCACCCTGTTCCTGCGCGCGGGTCAGCAGCACGACCGGATCGGTGCGGACGATCCGGCCCGCCTCATTCGCATAGCGGTCACAGGCGCCGGTCTGGCCGGGGGCGATGTAGCACATCACCGGGCAGGCATCGCAGCGGAGTTTTTCGGGCGCGTCGGTCATGCCTTTCCCTCCATCGCGGCCCCCTCCATCGCGGCAAGGATACGATGCGGCAGCGCAGGCACCCTTGTGATCTCGGCCCCTGTGGCATGGCGGATCGCGTTCAGGATCGCGGGTGCCGTGGGGATCAGAACATGTTCGCCCAGACCTTTGGCACCAAAGGGGCCTTCGGGATCGGGGATTTCCAGGATCAGGCTCTCGATCGGCGGCACGTCGCCGGTGGTGGGGATCAGGTAGTCGTGCAGGTTCTCGGTCCGCCCGGCGATATATTCCTCCATCAGCGCAAGGCCGATGCCCTGCGCGATGCCGCCTTCGATCTGGCCGGTCACCAGCACGGGGTTGATCGCACGGCCCACATCATGGGCGGCGGTGATCCGGTGCAGCGTCACGGTCCCGAGCGCGCGGTCCACCGAAAGCTCCACCATCTGGGCGCCATAGCCATAAAGCGCATAGGGCGTGCCCTGCCCGTTTTCATCAAGGCCGGTGGTGGGCGGGTCATAGCTTTCCTCGGCCATCAGGACATAGCCCTGCGGATTCTCGGCCAGATTGCGCAGGTCCAGATCGGTGCGGGCGGTGCCCTCGGTGACCGTCAGAACCCCGGGCGAGACCGTAATCACCGCCTGCGGCCCGGCATTGGCGCGGCGCAGGATCTCGGCCCGCAGTGCCCGGCCGGCCTTTTCCGCCGCCCGGCCCGAGACAAAGGTCTGCCGGCTGGCCGAGGTCTTGCCCGCATCCGGCGTGACCGCCGTATCGCCGCCCAGCAGGCGCAAGGCATGGACCGGCAGGCCAAGCGCATCGGCGGCGATCTGCGGGATCACCGTCATCGCGCCCTGCCCGATATCCACCGCGCCCTGATGCAGCACGACCTCGCCGCTGCGGGTGACGCCGATCCGCATGGTGGACGGGTTCGGCAGCGAGGTGTTGCCGCAACCATACCAGCAGGACGCCACGCCCACGCCACGCCCCGGCGCCTGCGCCGCCCAGTCCAGCGCCGCCTGCCAGCGGGGCCGCAAAGCCTCAAGGCAGGGCGCGATGCCGGTGGCGCGCAGCACCTGCCCGGTGGCGCTGGCCTGCCCGTCGCGCAAGGCGTTCAGCAGCCGGAACTCCAGCCGGTCCAGCCCGGCCTTTTCCGCCAGCCGGTCATAAAGCGTTTCCTGCCACAGCGCGCCCTGCGGCACGCCAAAGCCGCGGAAGGCGCCGGAAACCGGGCCGTGCGTGTGCACCGCCCGCGCCCGTGCGGTGATGTTCGGCGTGAGGTAGGGACCCGAGACATGGACCGGCACCCGGTTCGCCACGGTGGGGCCCCAGCTGGAATAGGCACCGGTGTTGAACCTTCCCTCGAACTCCACCGCCGTGATGCGGCCCGCGGCGTCACAGCCGATGCGTCCCGTCATCTCGGCCGGGTGGCGCTTGGTGGTGGAGGCCATGCTTTCGCTGCGGGAATAGATCATTCGTGCGGGCCGCCCCGTCTTCAGCGCGACAAGCCCGATCAGCGGCTGCAAGGACAGGTCCAGCTTGGATCCGAAGCCGCCGCCGACGGCGGAGGGGATGATCCGCACCCGCTCCAGCGGCAGGCCCAGCACGGCGGCGGTATCCTCGCGGTCCATGCCCGGGGCCTGCGTGCAGGCGCGGATACAGAGCGTGTCCCCCTCCATCCACGCCACCCCGGCCTCCGGCTCGATATAGGCGTGTTCGACAAAGGCGGTGGTCATCCGGCCTTCGACGACATGGGCGCTGGCGGCCAGCGCGGCAGCGGCATCACCCTTGCGCACCCGGCCCTCGGTCAGACGGTTCTGCGGGCGGTTGAGGTGGATGAGCGGCGCGTCCTCCGCCTCAGCCTCCTCCGGGGTCAGCAGCGCGGGAAGCGGCGTCCATGTCACCGGAAAGCCGGTCATGTCCGGCTCTACCCCCGGCTCGAAAGCAACAATGGCCACGCATTCGCCCCGGAACCGGGCCGGGCTTTCGGCAATCGCGGGCTGGTCAGCAAAGGGTGCAATGACGGAAAAAGCGTTGCGGCCGGGAATGTCCGCCGCGGTCCAGACCCCCGCGACGCCGGGCCGGGCGGCAAACTCCGCCAAATCGCCGAAGGTGAATGCCGCATGCGGATGGGGTGACCGCACCGCCCGAACCGTCAGCGCGCCTTCGGGCGCCAGATCCGCGCCGAAAACATCGCCCGCCACCTTGGCCGCGCCGTCCAGCCGAGCCACAGGGGCGCCCACGGCCTGCCCCGCGGCAGGCTCCGGCCCGCTGTTGCCGACCGAAGTGTCGCAAACCGCCGCCAAAATCTTGCGGTATCCGGTGCAGCGGCACAAAACCCCGCCAAGCGCCTCCTGCGCCTCCCCCTCACTGGGTGTGGGATTGCGGGCCAGCAGTTCCGCCCCCGCCAACAGCATGCCGGGGGTGCAGATCCCACATTGCGCCGCCCCATGGCGCAGAAAGGCCGCGCGCAGGCGCGTCAGTTCGGGCGTGTCGCCTTCGACGGTGGTGATTGCCGCGCCCTCGGCCCGGGCGGCGGGAACAAGACAGGCGCAGACCGCCTGCCCGTCCATCAGCACGGTGCAGGCCCCGCAATCGCCCGCATCGCAGCCAACCTTGGTGCCGCGTTGGCCGAGGCGTTCGCGGAGTGTTTCGGACAGTCGCTCGCTTCCCGGGGCGTCGACGGTGACGGGCTGGCCGTTCAGGGTGAAACCGATCATGTCAACGCCTCCACCCCGCGGCGGAGCAATTCCGCCGCCGCCTGCGCGCGATAGGCGGCGGTGGCGCGGACGTCGTCGATCGGCGCCAGCCCGGCGGCCACGGCGACAGGGTCCACCCGCCCGGCGGCGCCCGCCACCGGCCCTTTCAGCGCCGCCTCGACCGCGGGCAGACGGCGGGCCACGGCGGAACAGGCACCCACGGCCACGGCGGCACGGATGATCTCCGGCCCGGACACCACCAGCCGCACTGCCACCATGGCGATGGAAATCACCAGATGCGCCCGCGCGCCCAGCTTCAGGAACACCGACTGCCCCGCAACCGGCGGGATCAGAACCGCGGCCATCACCTCACCGGGCTGCAGGGCGGTGCGCCGGGGACCAAGCAGGAAATCCTCCAGCCGCAGGACCCGGCGGCCCTGGCCCGACACCAGCTCTACCGAAGCCTCCAGCGCCATGAGAGGCGGCACGCCGTCCGCCGCGGGCGAGGCGTTGCAGAGATTGCCGCCCACCGTTCCCGCATTCTGGATCTGCCGCGCGCCCACCTGACGGGCCGCCTGTTGCAGTGCCGCACAGGCGGGCGGCAGCGCCGCCTCGGCCACCGCGGTCCATGTGGTGCAGGCGCCGATCCGCAGCCCCTGCGGCCCTGAGGTGATGCCGATGAACCCCGGCACCGCGGTCAGGTCCACCACCGGCCCGGAAAGCCGCGCGCCCGCACCGGGATAGAGATCCGTCCCCCCCGCCAGCACCCGGGCGCCCCCGGCCAGACCGGCCAGCGCCTCATGGAGCGTTGCGGGACGGAGATACTCCATCTGGCCTCCAAACAGGTTCGGATTTCATTCGCGCACGAACAAGCTGCGCCCGCCCGGCCCCCGCTGTCAACAGGCTTGCGCGGCGGAAGCTTGCCAGCCCCGCGCTGTGCCGCTATCCAAAACGAGCATGAGCGAGACAGCCTATAATCTGGACGAACAGGTCGGTTATGTCCTGCGGCGCGTCACGCAGCGGCATCTGGCGATTTTTGCCCAGAACGTGCCGGAACTGACGACGACCCAGTTCGCCGTTCTGGCCCGGCTCGCGCAGCTGGGGCCGTTGTCGCAGAACCTTCTGGGGCGTGAAACCTCGATGGATGCGGCCACGATCAAGGGGGTGGTGGACCGGCTGGTGCGGCAGGGGCTGGTGGCGACTGCCCCCGACCCGGAGGATCGCCGCCGCCTGACGGTGCGGCTGACCGAGACAGGTGCCGCACTTTACGGGCGCCGCGCTGCCACCGCGCTGGCGGTGACCGAGGCGACGCTGGCGCCGCTTTCGCCCGAAGAACAGGCAACCCTGCTGGCCCTTCTGCACCGCCTGACCTGATTGCGACCGCAGGTGTCGTTTTCGGCCGGGCCGTGCCGGGTCTGCGGCCTAGGCTGACGGGGCAAGCGCCAAAGGCCCGCCTCTCATGACCAGACCCTCGAAAGACCCGCTTCTGCAGCCCTATCAGCTGCGGCACCTCACCCTCCGCAACCGCATCCTGACCACCAGCCACGAACCGGCCTATACCGAAGACGGCATGCCGAAGGACCGCTACCGGCTGTATCATCTGGAACGCGCCAAGGCCGGTGTCGCCATGGTGATGACCGCGGGCTCCGCCTCTGTCAGCCGCGACAGCCCGCCCGCCTTCGGCAATGTGTTGGCCGGACGGGATGAGGTGGTGCCCTGGCTGCGGCGTCTGGCCGACGATTGCCATGAAGCGGGCGCCGCGGTGATGATCCAGCTGACCCACCTTGGCTATCGCACCCGCTGGGACAAGGGCGACTGGCTGCCGGTGCTGGGCGCCGGACCCGCGCGCGAACCCGCACACCGCGCCTTCCCGAAGGTGATCGAGGATTGGGACATTGCCCGCGTCACCGCGGATTATGCCGATGCGACCGAGCGGATGCAGGCTGCCGGTCTGGACGGGGTGGAGTTCGAGGTCTACGGTCATCTGATGGACCAGATGTTCAGCCCGCTGACCAACCGGCTGGACGGGCCTTACGGCGGCGGCTTCGACAACCGTCTGAGGTTTGCGACGGAAGTGCTCGAAGCAGCACGGAAACGGGTTGGTCCAGATTTCATCCTCGGCATCCGCTATGTCGCCGATGAGGACCACCCCGGCGGCATCACCACCGAGGACGGGGTGGAGATGGCGCGGCGCTGGAAAGCGGCCGGGCTGATCGACTTCGTGAACGTCATCCGCGGGCGCATCCATACCGATGCCGCGCTGACCGGGGTGATCCCGCTGCAGGGCATGGCTTCGGCCCCGCATCTGGATTTCGCGGGCCGCATTCGCGAGGAGGTCGGCCTGCCCACCTTCCATGCCAGCCGGATCCCCGATGTGGCCACCGCGCGCCATGCGGTTTCCTCTGGCCTGCTGGATATGGTCGGCATGACCCGCGCCCATATCGCCGATCCGCATATCGTGCGGAAAATCATTGCGGGGGAAGAATATACGATCCGCCCTTGTGTCGGCGCCACCTATTGCCTCGACCGGATTTATCAGGGTGGCATGGCTTTGTGCATCCACAACCCCGCCACAGGGCGTGAGGTGGAGGGGATGCCGCATGTGGCCGCGCCTGCCACGGTGCGGAAACGGGTGGTGGTGGTCGGTGCCGGTCCCGGAGGCCTTGAGGCTGCCCGGGTCGCTGCCGAGCGCGGGCATGAGGTGATCGTGTTCGAGGTGGCTGACAAGCCCGGCGGACAGGTCCTGCTGACCGCGCAGTCGAAGCGACGGGCCGAGATGATCGGCATTATTGACTGGCGCATGGCGCAATGTCAGGCCGCAGGGGTGGAGTTCCGTTTCAATACATGGGCAGAAGCCGATGATATCCTGTCACTTTCCCCGGATGTGGTGATTGTCGCCACCGGCGGGCTGCCCCAGAAGGCGGGCCTTGCGGCGGGCGATGATCTGACCGTCACCGCATGGGATATCCTGTCGGGTGATGTGAAACCGGGCGCCAATGTGCTTCTCTATGACGACGCGGGCGACCATGCGGCCCTGCAGGCGGCCGAGGTTCTGGCCGCCACCGGGGCCACGGTCGAGGTGATGACCCCTGACCGCAGCTTCGCGCCCGAGGTGATGGGGATGAACCTCGTGCCCTATATGCGGGCGCTGCAAGGGAAATCCGTAACTATTACGGTGACCTTCCGTCTGCTTTCGGTGGCACGTGACGGCAACCGGCTGAAGGCGGTGATCGGGTCGGATTATCTGCGCGATCTGGCGCAGGAAAAACACTATGACCAGATTGTCGTGAACCACGGGACGGAACCCAATGCCGGGCTCTATTTCGATCTGAAGCCCCTGTCGCAAAACCTTGGCGCAGTTTATTATTCCGCTTTGACCGAGGGGCGCCCGCAGCCCGACACCGGGCATGGATTCCGGCTTTATCGCATCGGCGATGCGGTAGAGGCGCGCAATACCCATGCGGCGATCTATGATGCGCTGCGGCTGATGAAGGATATCTAGGTGGGTGCCGCGGACCGGGGGCCAGCCCCCGGACCCCGGGATATTTAAGGACAGAAAATAAATCAGGATGGAGGTTTACACCCCCATCTTCACCCAGATCGTCTTCAGCGCGGTATATTTGTCGAAGCTGTGCAGCGACAGGTCCCGGCCAAAGCCGGATTGCTTGATCCCGCCGAAGGGGGTCATGGCGGAAAGCGCATCGACGGTGTTGATCGAGACGGTGCCCGCGTGCAGGTCGCGGCCCATGCGCAGGGCGCGGTCCAGATCGCGGGTCCAGACGCTGGCGGCAAGGCCGTAGATGGAGTTATTGGCCAGATGCAGCGCCTCTTCTTCGGTGTCAAAGGGGGTGACGGCCAGCACCGGGCCGAAGATTTCCTCTTTGGCAATCTCGGCTTCCGGGGCGACATTGTCGTAGATCGTGGGCACGATCCAGGCGTCGGAACCGAAGCGGCTGTCGCGGCGCCCGCCGCAGACCAGCCGTCCCTCAGCCCGCTGAAGGAACCCCTCCACCCGGGCGGCATGGCTGCGGTCCACCATCGGGCCCATGGTGGTGGCAGGGTCCAGCGGATCGCCCTGCACCACGGCCGCGGCTTTTGCGGCCAGCCGCTCCACCAGTTCCGTCTGCACCGAGCGATGGACGAGCAGGCGGGAATTGGCGGAACAGACCTCGCCCGCGTTGAAGAAGATGCCGAAGGCCGCCATCTCGGCCGCGCGGTCAAGATCGGCATCGGGGAAGATCAGGTTCGGGCTTTTTCCGCCCGTCTCCAGCCAGACCTGCTTCATGTTCGACCGCCCGGCATAGGTCTGGAACAGCTTGCCCACCTCGGTGGAGCCGGTGAAGACAAGGCAATCCACATCGGGATGCAGGCCAAGCGCCATTCCCGCCTCGGCCCCGTAACCCGGCACCACATTCAGCACGCCATCGGGCAGCCCGGCCTCGGCCGCCAGTTCCGCGAGGAACAGCGCCGAGAGCGGCGATTGCTCCGCGGGTTTCAGCACCACCGAATTCCCGGCGGCCAAGGCAGGCGCCAGCTTCCACGTGGCCATATCCAGCGGAAAGTTCCACGGCACCACCGCGCCGATGACGCCCAGAGGTTCCCGCCGGATCAGCGCAAGGTCGCCGGGGCCGGTGGGGGCGATCTGGTCATAAAGCTTGTCGATCGCCTCGGCATGCCACTGGAAGAAATGGGCGGAGCCGGGCGCGTCGATGGTGGACGACTCGGCAATCGGCTTGCCCATGTCCAAAGTGTCCAGCAGCGCCAGTTCCGGGATGTTCGCGCGGATCAGCGCGGCCAACCGCAGCAGCACCTCTTTCCGCTCGGCCGGTGCGCGGCGCGACCAGCGGCCGTCCTCGAAGGCGGCCCGCGCGGCGCGGACGGCCCGGTCGATGTCGGCGGCATCGCCGCGTGCGACTTCGGCCAGCACCTCCCCGTTCGCCGGGTTCACGCTGGGGAACCGCGCACCCGAGGCCGCCGGAACAAACCGCCCGCCGATCCACAGATCCGCCCTGATCTTCAGCGCCGCCGCCCGTGCCGTCCAGTCCATCGCAACCCCCTGATGATTCCCGGCACGGTAGTGGCAGGATCGGCCATGGCCAAAGCCGGAAGTTCCGCGGCCATGATTAGGGAATGCCTAATCCAGTTGTCGCAGCACCGGCAGCATCAGCGCGAAGAGTTCAGCCTGGGAGGTGATGTTGCAGCGGGCGTAAAGCTGTTTGCGGAACACTTTCACCGTCTGGGCCGACACCCCAAGCCGCAGCCCGATGGAGGTGGTGGAATGCCCCTGAAGGATCAGGATCGCCACCTCGGCCTGGCGCGGGGTCAACCGCAGGCCCAGCTGTCCCTCAGCCGCAAGGGCCAGGGCGGCGGCCACGCTTTCGCCGCGCC
Organism: Neotabrizicola sp. VNH66; assembly: GCF_049445895.1. NCBI lineage: Bacteria > Pseudomonadati > Pseudomonadota > Alphaproteobacteria > Rhodobacterales > Paracoccaceae > Neotabrizicola > Neotabrizicola sp. VNH66. The sequence goes on along the minus strand of NZ_JBMSDW010000013.1, from coordinate 103,907 downwards.
GCACCGCCGGGGGGGCCAGATCGGCCCAATGCGCTTCGGCCAAAACCGCCACGATGGGGGCAATGCGCTGGCAGGTCTGCACGGCGCGCGGGCTGAAGGGTTGGCCGCTGGCGGCATCGCGGCCCAGACAGATGGTGACTGACAGCGCGGGCTGCGGCCATGCGAAGAAGGTCAGCTCGTCAATCAGCGTGGTCTGGCGGTAATATTCCAGATAGTAGCGGCTGCGGGGAAAGGCATCCGGCGCCACATCGCGCAGCCGGTAGACCCCGGCGGGCACCCGGCGCAGATGCAGCCCATAGAACGGGTCCAGCAGATAGGCCCCGGCCAGATAGGTGGAATTCAGCTCTCCGAACACCGAGGGCAGGTCGTTGTGGCGGAACAGCACCTGCGGCCGGTCCGAATCGGAGTAGACCAGCACGATCAGGTTGTCGATGCCCACGGCGCGGCGCAGCCAATGGTGCAAAGCCACGTCGAATGCCTTTTTTCCAAGCTGCCGGATCGTTTCGGCCAGCGCCGCTTCGGCCGCATTGGGTTGTGGGTCCATGTGTTTTCGCCTCTTACCCCCTTGGGGGTATATACCCCCCAGTCTGCCTAACCCTACGCTTTTTTCCAAAGTCCGGGGGTATCTGCGCGCATGGCCACGCCAGCAATCGACATCCGCAAGGCGGTAAAGCGTTACGGCACGGTCACCGCGCTGCATGATGTAAGCCTGTCCATTGCGGATAATGAGTTCTTCACGCTGCTGGGGCCATCGGGCTGCGGCAAGACCACGCTTCTGCGGATGATTGCCGGGTTTGAGGATACGACCGAGGGTGAGATCCGGCTTTATGGTGAGGATATCGCCGCGCTGGAGCCGAACCGCCGCCCGGTGAACACGGTGTTCCAGCATTACGCCCTGTTCCCGCATATGTCCGTTCTGGACAATGTCGCCTTCGGGCTGAAGATGAAGGGCATGGCCGCCGGTCCCCGCCGCGACAGGGCGGGAAAGATGCTGGAGATGGTGCATCTGTCGCAATTCGCGGACCGCCTGCCCGCGCAGCTGTCGGGCGGGCAGCAGCAGCGGGTGGCCCTTGCGCGCGCGCTGGCGCCGGAGCCTAAGGTGCTGCTCTTGGACGAGCCGCTGTCGGCCTTGGACCTGAAGCTGCGGCAGGCGATGCGGGTGGAGCTGAAACAGTTGCAGGAGCAGACCGGGATCACCTTCATCTTCGTGACCCATGATCAGGAAGAGGCGCTGACCATGTCCGACCGGATCGCCGTCTTGTCGGCCGGCCGGGTTCAGCAGATCGGCACCGCGCGCGACATCTATGAGGCGCCGCAGAACCGGTTCGTCGCGGATTTCATCGGTGAGACCAACCTGATCGAGGTTTCCGTCGACAGTGTCACGAACGGGCGGGCCAGCGTTACCCTGCCCGGCGGGTTCACCCTGACCTGCCCCGCCGCCAGCGATGCGCCCGGCCGCCACGCGCTGTCGATCCGGCCTGAACGGGTGACGGTCGCAGACGCCGGCCTGCCCGCCACGGTGGACCGGGTGGTTTATCTGGGCACAGACCTGCAGGTCCTGACCCGGCTGGCCGACGGCACGCCCTTTGCGCTGCGCCTCCAGAACGCGACCCGCACGGCGGTGCCTGAACCGGGCCAGACCCTGCATCTGCAACCGGAGGAAGGCGCGGCGCGCCTTCTGGCCGACTGATGGGCGCGCGCGACACCTCATGGCGGGGGCTGGTCCGGCCGCTTTTGCTGCCCAGTTGGCTGATGATCGGGGCCTTCGCGGCGCTGCCTGTCCTGCTGATGCTGGTCTATTCCTTCCTGACCAAGGAATTCCGCGGCGGAGTAAGCTGGAGCTTCAGCCTGGCCGCCTATGACCAGTTCTTCGTGACCCGCGGATTGTTCGGGGATGAGCCGCCCAGCCTAGAATGGACCTACATCACCATCTTCGCGCGGTCCGTCTGGCAGGCGGTGGTTTGCACCCTGTTGTGCCTGATCATCGGCTTTCCGACCGCGTGGTTCATCGCCACCCGGGCGCCCGCCAGCCGCAGCATCTGGCTGTTCCTGATCACCATTCCCTATTGGGTGAACCTGCTGATCCGCACGGTCAGCCTGAAGTTCGTGATCCGCGACACCGGTCCTTTGAACGAGGCTTTGCGCGCCATCGGCCTGATCGACAATCCGCTGCCCTTGGTGAACACCAACCTCGCGGTGCAGCTGGGGCTGTTCTACAGCTATCTGCCCTTCATGGTGCTGCCGATCTATGCTGCGGTAGAGCGTTACAATTTCGCGCTGAGCGAGGCCGCCGCAGATCTTTACGCCAGCCGCTGGACCACCCTGCGGGAGATCGTGCTGCCGGTGGTGAAGCCCGGGATCATCGCGGGCTGCCTTCTGGTCTTCATCCCCGCCCTTGGCGCCTTTCTGGCGCCGGACCTGTTGGGGGGCGCGAAAACCTTCATGATCGGCAGCCTGATTGATGAGCAGTTCAAGGGATCGCAGGGCAACTGGCCCTTCGGCGCCGCCGTCTCGGTCATCCTGATGACCCTCGTGCTGATCGCGCTGATCTTCTACGCCCGCGCCGCCGGACGGGAGGGCGCAAGATGACCGCCCGCCCGATCCTGCAGGCCCCCCACCCCCATCCCCTCCCCACAAGGGGGAGAGGCGCAGCCCGGCTCCCGGCCCTTGCGCATCACGCGGCCGGCAAGGCACGCGCAGTTGGCCTGAAAACCAAAGGGGCGGCATCCGCCACCACCCACCGGGCCGGTCCGCCGCCCACTACCGCAGCACCCGGCGCCTCCCTCCTCCCCTGTGGAGGAGGGTCGGGATGGGGGCGCCTTGCGCAGGCGCTGCCGCAGGAGGCCCTGCCATGAAAGGTGTCCGCCACTACCCCGGCTTCCTGTCGCTGACGCTCCTCTGCCTCTTCATCCTTTATGCGCCATTGGCTGTCGTCACCGTCTACAGCTTCAACGCCTCCACCTCGATCACCCAATGGGGCGGGTTCTCGCTGAAATGGTATGCCGAGGTCTTTACCGGGGTCGAGGCCGCGCGCTTCGGTCAGGCCGCGTGGAATTCCATCACCATCGCCCTGATGGCCGCGACGGCCGCCACGATCATCGCCACCGCCGCCGCGCTGGCCATGGTCAAGGGCGGGCGGTTCCGGGCGAAATCCGCCAGCTTTGCGCTGATCAACCTGCCCCTGATGGTGCCCGAAATCGTGCTGGCGGTGGCCACGCTGATCTTCTTCTCCACCATCGGGGTGAAAACCGGCTATGGCACCATCCTGATCGCCCATATCACCTTCTGTATCCCCTTCGCCTATCTGCCGGTCTCGGCCCGGCTGGAGGGGATCGAGGGCCATTACGAACAGGCCGCCCGCGATCTTTACGCGACCCGCTGGCAGGCGTTCCGGCTGATCCTGCTGCCCCTGATGGCACCGGGGGTAATCTCCGGCTGGCTTCTGGCCTTCATCATCAGCCTTGACGATTTCATCATCACCAATTTCGTCAAGGGCGCCGGGATGGAGACGCTGCCGACCGCCATCTTCGGCAGCGTGAAACAGGGGATCAAGCCGAACATCATGGCGATTTCCACGCTGATGCTGGCGGTCTCGGTCCTTTTCGTGACGCTGGCCTATGTCCTCAACCGCCCGGGGCGCAAATCCCCGACCTGAACCTCAAGGGGCGTCAGACCCCGCAATCCCGACAGGAGACAACATGAAACGCCTGATCCTGACCGCCAGCCTCATGGCCCTTGCCGCCCCCGCCTTCGCCGAAGGGGAACTGAAGGTCTATCACTGGTTCGAATATATCCCGCCCGAGCTGGTCCAAAAGTTCGAGGCCGAGACCGGCATCAAGGTCACCATCGACACCTACGATTCGAACGAGGCGATGCTGGCCAGCCTCAAGGCCGGGAAGCTGGGCCAGTATGATGTGACCGTGCCCGGCGACTATATGGTGAAAATCCTGATCGACGAAGGCATGGCCGATACCTTCACCCCAGAGGAGCTGCCGAATTTCGGCAATATCCAAGAGCAATGGAGGGATGTGCCCTTCGATCCGGGCCGCACCCATTCGGTGCCTTATCAATGGGGCTCCACCTCGTTTGCGGTGAACCGCGATGTCTACAAGGGGCCGATCGACTCGCTCTCGGTGATCTTCGACCCGCCGGAGGAGCTGAAAGGCAAGATCAACGTCATCGACACCCCCGGCGAACTGCTGACGCTGGCCTCCTTCTACATGGGCATCCCCCAATGCACGAAGGACCGCGACCAGCTGAAGGCGCTGATGGACATGCTGCTGACGGCCAAGGCCGACTGGGCCTCCTTCGGCTCTGACACCGCCAAGGATGTGCTGGTCTCGGGCGACGCTGCCGCCGGGATGATCTGGAACGGCTTTTCCGCCAAGGCCCGGGCCGAGGGCGCGAATGTCGAATATGCCTATCCCAAGGAAGGCGCCATCGTCTGGATGGATTCGGTCGTGCTGCTCAAGGACGCGCCGAACCGCGAAAACGCGCTGAAATTCATGAACTTCCTCCTCGACCCGGAAAACGCCGCCGCCGTCACGAACTACGCGGCCTATACCGCGGGCGTTTCGGGGACCGAGCCGTTCCTGACCGAGGAGATCAAGAACAGCCCGGAAAACAACCCGCCGGCGGATGCGAAATTCGAATTCGTTCAGGCCTGCGACGAGGAAACCCAGAAGCTCTATGACGCGATCTGGACCAATCTGAAGAAGTAACCCATGGGGGCAGGATCGCCCTGCCCCTTTCCAGTTTGCACAAATATCCCGGGGGGACCGGGGGGCTGGCCCCCCGGACGGAGAAGATATGCGCATCGCTGTCTGGCAGGGGCACAGCCCCGCTGCCGATCTGGAACAGGCCCTGAGCGAGGCCGAAACTGCCCTTGCCGCCGCAGGGGTCATGGGCGCCACCGTGCTGGTCCTGCCAGAGGTCTGGCTGCCCGGCTATAATGCGGAGGGCATCCCCGCGCTGGCGCTGCAGCGGGAAGCGCCCGAATTGCAGCGCCTTGCCGTCGCCGCCCGCCGGGCCGGTTGCGCGCTGGCGCTCGGCTATGCCGAACGCGAGCGCGAAACGGTTTACAACGCCGCCGTCGTATTCGGCGCGGACGGCACACAGTTCGCCCATTACCGCAAGGTGCAGCTTTACGGCGCTCGCGAACGCGCGCTCTACACCCCGGGCGAGGCGCTGGTCACCTTCCCGCTGGCCGGGGAGATCGCGGCCCTCCTGATCTGCTATGACATCGAATTCGCGCCCCATATCAGGGCGCTGGCCGACCGGGGGGCCACGCTGATCCTGTGCCCGACCGCCAATATGCAGCCCTTCACCCATGTCCCTGATGTGACTGTGCGCGCCATGGCCGCGAACCATGGCGTGGCCGTGGCCTATTCCAATTTCTGCGGGGCCGAGGGCGACCTGACCTACACCGGCCGCAGCCTGATCGCCGGTCCTCATGGCGAGATCGTGGCCCAGGCGGGAGAGACGCCCTGCCTCCTGATTGCCGATCTGCCGCCGCGCGATCCGGCCCGCATATCCACCCAAGGCACCGACCTGAGGCCCCTGACATGACCCGCCTGCCCGCGCATGACCTGCTGTTCACCCCGCTGCAGATCGGCCCCAAGACCGCCAAGAACCGCTTCTATCAAGTGCCCCATTGCAACGGCGGCGGCTATCGCGACCCCTCCGCCGTGGTGGAGATGCGGCGGACGAAGGCCGAAGGCGGCTGGGGTGTGATCTTCACCGAACAGACGGAAATCCACCCCACCTCGGAAATCACCCCCTTCATCGAACAGCACCTCTGGGATGACCGCGACATCCCGGCGCTGGCCCGCATGGCCGAGGCGATGAAATCCCACGGGGCGCTGGCGGGCATCCAGCTGGCCTATTCCGGCATCAACGGCCCCAATCTCTACTCGCGCGAGGTGCCCTTGGCCGTGACCGGCGGGCCGATCCTGACCTTCACCTCCGATCCCGTGCAGGCCCGCACCATGGACCGCGAGGATATCCGCGACCTGCGCCGCTGGTTCCGCAACGCCTTTCGCCGCTCGCAGCAGGCGGGATTCGACCTGATCTGCCTCTACGGCGCCCATGGCTTCGGGATCCTGCAACATTTCCTCAGCCGCGCCACCAACCACCGCACCGACGAATACGGCGGCAGCCTTGAAAACCGTGGCCGCTTCCTGCGCGAGGTGGTGGAGGACTGCCGGGAGGAGACCCGCGGCGAACTGGCCATCAGCTTGCGCATGTCGCTGCATGAGGCCGGGGCCTATGGCTTCTCCAACGCCGAACTGCGCGATTTCATCCAGATGCATGGCGACCTGCCCGATATCTGGGATCTGGCGCAGGGCACATGGGAGGCCTGCTCCGGCACCTCACGCTTCAAGCCCGAGGCCGCACAAGAGGACTTGGTCCGCGGCATCAGGGCGCTGACCTCAAAGCCCGTGGTCGGCGTCGGCCGCTTCACCTCACCCGACGAGATGGTTCGCCAGATCCGCACGGGCGTGCTGGATTTCATCGGTGCGGCGCGCCCCTCGATTGCGGACCCGTTCCTGCCGCAAAAGGTGGAACAGGGCCGGTATGAGGACATCCGCGAATGCATCGGCTGCAACATCTGCGTCAGCGGAGACATGACCGGCGGGATCAGCCGCTGCACCCAGAACACCGCCTTCATGGAGGAATGGCGCAAGGGCTGGCACCCTGACCGGGCGCGGCCCAAGGGGGTGTCGGACCATGTGGTGATCATAGGCGCCGGGCCGACCGGGCTGGAGGCGGCGCTGCAGGCGGCGAAACGCGGCTATCGTGTCACGCTGGCCGAGGCCACAGACACCCTTGGCGGTCGCGTCACCCGCGAACGCGCCCTGCCCGGCCTGTCGGCCTGGGGACGGGTGGCGGATTACCGCACCGGCCAGCTGGCGCCGCTGCCCAATGTCGAGATCTACCGCGACAGCCGGATGACCGCCGAAGATCTGCTGTCGCTGGAGGCCGACCATATCGCCATCGCCACCGGCGCCACATGGCGGCGCGATGCGGTGGCGCGGCTGCATCTGCACCCGATCCCGACCGATCCCGCGATGCCGGTCTTCACCCCGGATGACCTGATGGCGGGGGAAGGTCCCGCCGGCGGGCGGGTCATGCTCTATGACGATGACCATTTCTACATGGGCTCGGTTCTGGCCGAACTTCTGATTGCGCGCGGCTGCACGGTCGATTTCGTCACCCCCGCGGTGAAGGTCGCGGAATGGACGGACAATACGCTGGAACAGGGCACGATCATGCGCCGCCTGCTGGAGATCGGGGTGAACGTCCTGACATCGAAGGCGCCTGAGGCGATCGCCCGCGGGGAGGTGACATTGGGCTGCACCTGGACGGGCCGCACCAGCACCCTGCCCGCCGATGCCGTGGTCATGGTCACCTCGCGCCGTCCCGACGACAGGCTTTATCATGAGACGCGGGCGCTGGACTGGCGGGGCGCGGGCATCCGCAGCCTGAAGCTGATCGGCGATGCCGCGGCCCCCGGCCCCATTGCCTGGGCCACCTATGCCGGGCGCAACTGGGCCGAAGACCTGGATGCCCCCCCCCGCGGCGACGCGCTGGCCTTCCGGCGTGAAATCGCGGGACTGCTGCCACAGGAGGCACTGACCCCCTGAGACCGCCGCCCCGCCGCCGCCTCGGCCGCCTTCGGCGAGGATATTTGGACAAAGTGGAACGGCCATTTCCAGTTTGCCCAAATATCCCGGGGGGAGCCGCAGGCGGGGGGCAGCGCCCCCCTGCGCGGCCAGCCTTCTGCGCACCGTCTGCCCCCTTGCGATTCTGCCGGTTGCGGCCTAATCGGGGCCATGACCCAGCATCAGCGCCTTCTCATCATCGACTTCGGCTCTCAGGTGACGCAGCTGATCGCGCGCCGCCTGCGTGAGCTGAACGTTTACTGCGAAATCCACCCCTACAACCGGGTGGACGAAGCCTTTCTGAAATCCTTCGCGCCGCAGGCCGTGATCTTCTCCGGCGGGCCGGCCTCGGTCTATGCCGAAGGCGCGCCGATGCCGCCGGCCGGTGTGTTCGATCTGGGCGTGCCGATCCTGGGCATCTGCTATGGCCAGCAGGTGATGATGCATTGCCTGGGCGGCCATGTCGAAGGCGGCCACGGCACCGCGGAATTTGGCCGTGCCTTCGTGACGCCGACGGACGACCGCCTGCCGCTCCTGGACGGCTGGTTCCAGGCCGGCAATGAACAGGTCTGGATGAGCCACGGCGACCACGTCTCGCGCATCGCGCCGGGCTTTCAGGTCTACGGCACCTCGCCCAATGCGCCCTTTGCCATCACCGCGGATCCGGCGCGCAACTTCTTTGCCGTCCAGTTCCACCCCGAGGTGCACCACACCCCCAAGGGCGCGAAGCTTTACGAGAATTTCGTCCGTCTGGCCGGGTTCACCGGCGACTGGACCATGGCGGGCTACCGCGAACAGGCGATTGAGACGATCCGCGCGCAGGTCGGCGACAAAAAGGTGATTTGCGGGTTGTCGGGCGGCGTGGACAGTTCGGTCACGGCGATCCTGCTGCATGAGGCGATCGGCGACCAGCTGACCTGCGTCTTTGTGGACCATGGCCTGTTGCGCAAGGATGAGGCGGCGCAGGTCGTGGCCATGTTCCGCGACAATTACAATATCAACCTGATCGCCGCCGATGAATCCGACCTGTTCCTTGGTGCGCTGGAAGGCGTCTCGGACCCCGAAGTCAAGCGTAAGACCATCGGGCGCCTCTTCATCGACGTGTTCCAGAAATACGCGAACGGCATCGAGGGCGCCGAGTTTCTGGCGCAGGGCACGCTTTACCCCGATGTGATCGAAAGCGTCTCGTTCAGTGGCGGCCCTTCGGTCACCATCAAATCGCACCACAATGTCGGCGGCCTGCCCGAAAAGATGGGCCTGAAACTGGTCGAACCGCTGCGCGAGCTGTTCAAGGACGAGGTCCGCGCGCTTGGCCGCGAACTGGGCCTGCCCGCCAGCTTCATCGGCCGCCATCCCTTCCCCGGCCCCGGCCTTGCCATCCGCTGCCCGGGCGAGATCACCCGCGAAAAGCTGGAGATCCTGCGCAATGCCGATGCGGTCTATATCGACCAGATCCGCAAGCACGGTCTTTATGACGAGATCTGGCAGGCCTTTGCCGCGATCCTGCCGATGCGCACCGTGGGCGTGATGGGCGACGGGCGGACCTATGATTACGCGGTGGCGCTGCGTGCGGTGACCAGCGTGGATGGGATGACGGCGGATTACTACCCGTTCAGCCATGAGTTTCTGGGCGAAACCGCCACCCGGATCATCAACGAGGTGAAGGGCGTCAATCGCGTCTTCTACGACTGCACCTCCAAGCCGCCGGGCACCATCGAGCTGGAGTGACCCGGCCTTTCGCGGCGCAGGGTTGCCCGTTTGCACCGGATTTCGCCCCCGAGGCGATTTCCGCGCGTCGGGCCCTGCGGCCGCTTGTCTTGCGGCGGTTTTCGTTCCAGTTCTCCTGTCGAACCGTCGGCCCCGCGCGCTGACTCGTGCCCGACCGACCGAAGGACGCCGCCTCCGCATGATCACGCTTTCCGGCCGCCTCATCTGCGCCAATGCCGTCGAGGCGGACCTTGTCGCCACCCTTTTGCCCGAGCATATGCGCCTCACGCGGGCGGAGCCGGGCTGCCTGTCGTTCAACGTGCTGCCCACGGCCGATCCGCTGGTCTGGCACGTGGACGAGGCCTTTACCGATCGTGCCGCCTTTGACGCCCATCAGGCCCGCACCCGCGCCAGCGCCTGGCACAAGGCCACCGCGCATCTGAAGCGGGACTACCGGACCTCGGGACTGTAGAACGGGACGGTTGCCGGGCCGCTTCGCGCGGACCCTGCGGGAGCGACTGCGCCGGAAGGAGGGACAGCATGACGACTGACAGCAACCGGCCCGTTGCGGCGGCTTTGTGGATGACCGGTTCCATCGCGTCCTTTTCGGCCATGGCCGTGGCGACGCGGGCGGTCAGCGCCCGGCACGAGGTGTTCGAGGTCCTTGCCTACCGCTCGCTGGTCGGGCTGGTGCTGGTGGTCGCGCTGGCCGCTGCGCTTGGCCGGCTGAACCGGATCAGCGCGCGGCGCCTGCCGGGCCATGCCCTGCGCAATGCGGTGCATTTCAGCGGACAGGCTTTGTGGTTCTGGGCGGTGACGCAGATCCCGCTGGCGCAGGTCTTCGCGCTGGAATTCACCGCGCCGCTGTGGGTCATCCTGCTGTCCCCGCTCCTGCTGGGCGAGAGGCTGACGGCGGTGAAGCTGCTGGCGACCGCGCTTGGCTTTATGGGCATTCTTCTGGTGGCCCAACCCGACTTTGCGGCGCCCGACCCGGGCCTGCTGGCTGCGGCCGGTTGTGCGGTCTTTTTCGCTGCAACCATGATCCTGACCAAGCGGCTGACCCGGTCCGAGGACCTGTTCTCGATCCTCTTCTGGTTGACCGTGTTTCAGGCCAGCTTCGGCCTTGCCCTGTCGTTCCGCGACGGGGCGATCACCCTGCCGGATGCGCAGACCGCGCCCTGGCTGATGCTGATCGGCCTGTCGGGCGTGGTCGCGCATCTGTGCCTGACCAAGGCGCTGTCGCTGGCGCCCGCCTCTTTCGTCGGGCCGGTGGATTTCCTGCGCCTGCCGGTGATCGCCCTTGTCGCAGCCCTGCTTTATGACGAGCCGGTGACGATGGGCCTGATCTTTGGCAGCCTGTTGATCCTGTTTGCCAATACTTTGTCCCTTCGGGCCGAAAGACGCAGCGCTGCAACACCCAAGGCCTTCACGAATCCGTGACGCGGCGTCATTGATTGACCGCTAACATCCCTGCGCCTAGCCTTCCTGTCAGGGGAAATCCTTAGCTAAGGATGAGGACAATGAAACATCTTCTAATGACCACGGCGGCCCTGATCGCCGGCGCGGGTTCGGCCATGGCCGGCGGCGTCGACCGTTCGGGCCAGTCGATCGGCATCATCTTCGAGCAGGGCAATTATGCCGAGCTGAGCTATGGCAGCATCAACCCTGACGTGACCGGCAATGATGTGGCGACGTTCGGCGGCCGTGCCACCGGCAGCGTTGCGGGCAACCATACGCTGCCCGGTCTGGCCTTCAAATATGACCTGAGTGAACAGACCTCTGTGTCCGTCATCTATGGTCAGGACTATGGCGCCGACATCCTCTATCCGCTGGGTGACTCCGTTGCTCTGGGCGGGACCCAAGCCACGCTGGAAAGCGATGTCGTTTCGGCCATCCTGCGCCACAAGTTTACCGAGAATCTCTCGGTCCACGGCGGCATCCGCGCCTCCAAGGCGTCGGGCTTCGTCCGGCTCTCCGGTCTCGCCTATGGTCCGGTCAACGGCTACAACGTCACCTTTGACGAGGCATGGGGCACCGGCTATCTGGTCGGTGCAGCCTATGAAAAGCCCGAAATCGCGCTGCGCGTCGCGCTGACCTATTTCTCGAAGGTCACCCACGACCTTGACACGACCGAACGGATGGGCGCGGTTCAGGTTGCGCCAATGTCCATCACCTCGGTCGATACCCCACAGGCCATCAACCTTGACGTGCAGTCGGGTGTTGCGGCCAATACGCTGGTCTTCGGCTCGGTCCGTTGGGTGGACTGGTCCAGCTTCAAGATCGACCCGGCCTGGTTCACCCCGGCCACCGGCGGCGGGCTGGTCGATCTGGAGGACACCACCACCTGGACGCTCGGCGTCGGCCGCAAGTTCAACGACAACTGGTCCGGCTCGATCTTCGCCACCTATGAGCCGAAGGGCGATCCGCTGGTATCACCGCTGGCCCCGACCAATGGCTACAAGGGCATCGGCATTGCCGCGGTCTATACGCAGGACAACATGAAGGTGACGCTTGGCGCCCGCTATCTGGATCTGGGCGATGCCCAGCCGGAAACCGGTACGCCGGATGTGGCGCGCGCCAACATGACCGGCAACAGCGCGGTGGCCGTGGGCATCAAGGTCGGCTTCAGCTTCTGATTCGACGCATTGGTATGCGACAGAACCCCGTCCGCAAGGGCGGGGTTTCGTCATGTTCCGGGTCGCCTGTTGCGCCCCGTCAAGGCAGTAAGGCAGCATGACACCGCAAAAGACCATGAGCCCGCAAAGCTGTGGCGAACTTCTGTTCCTCGGCGTGATCTGGGGCGGCAGTTTCATCGGCAACAGCGTGGCGCTTGGGGCTGTGGGCGTCTTTCCCACCGTTGCCTTCCGGCTGACCGGCGCCTGTCTCGTCCTCTGGGCTTTCGTGTTGTGGCGGGGTCTGGCGGTGCCGCGGGGGTGGCGGATCTGGGGCGCCTTTGCCGTCATGGGCTTGCTGAACAATGCTTTGCCCTTCAGCCTGATCACCTGGGGCCAGCAGACCGTGCCTGCCGGGTTGGCCGCGATCATCAACTCCTCCACCGCGATTTTCGGCGTCCTGATCGCATCGCTGGCGTTCCGGGACGAAAGGCTGGGCCTGCGCCGGGTGTTGGGTGTCATCACCGGATTTCTGGGGGTCAGCGTGGCCATCGGGCTGCACAACCTCTCGGCCCTTGATCCGGCCTCGGTCGGGCAGCTGGCCTGTTTGACGGCAGCAGTGTCCTATGGCCTCTCGGGGGCGTGGGCGCGCAGGCATCTGTCGCATCTGCCGCCGCAGGTGGCCGCGGCGGGGATGCTGACGACGTCGGCCGCGATGACCCTGCCGCTGGCGGTCTGGACCGGCCTGCCCCATGGCCTGCCGCCGCTGCCGGTCTGGGGCGCGCTTCTGTATCTGGCGCTGATCTCAACCGCGCTGGCCTATCTGCTCCTCTACCGGCTGATTGCGGCGGCGGGCGCGGGCAATGCCAGCCTGAACACCTTTGTCGCCGCGCCGACGGCGATGATCCTCGGTGCCGTCATTCTGGGCGAAAGCCTGCCCGCCCGCGCCTATCCGGGCTTTGCGCTGATCGCGCTTGGTCTCCTACTGCTGGACGGGCGGATTCTGCGCTATTTTTCCCGTGCAAGGCCCGGACACTCCGGCTAAACCCGCCGCGTCAGAGGAGCGGCCCATGATCTATCCCACCGGCGCGGATTACCTGAATGCCACGGACAAGCGCATTCTGCTCTTCGGCATGTCCGGTCTGGGCAAGACCTATCTGTCCAACATGCTGCGCGACATGCCCGCCGCACAGGAGGACAAATGGTTCCACTATTCGGTCGATTACCGGATCGGCACCCGCTACATGGGCGAATACATCGCCGACAATTTCAAGCGCGAGGCGATGAAGGTTCCGCTCCTGCGCGAACTTCTGATGACCGACAGCGTCTTCATCGCGTCGAACATCACCTTCAACAATCTGGCGCCCCTCAGCACCTATCTGGGCAAGCCCGGCGATCCGGCCAAGGGCGGCCTGCCCTTCGATGACTATATGAAACGGCAGGAGCAGCACCGGCAGGCCGAGATCGCCGCCACGCTGGACGCCCGGCCCTTCATCGACCGGGCCAAGGACATCTATGGCTACCGCAACTTCATCTGCGATACCTCCGGTTCGATCTGCGAGGTGGTGAACCCGTTCGACCCCGAAGACAGGGTGATGAACCAGCTGGCGGACACGCTCCTGATGGTCTGGATCAAGGGGAGCGAGGGGCATACCGCGGAACTCGTCCGCCGCTTCGACCGCGCGCCGAAGCCGATGTATTATCAGCCCGCCTTTCTGCATGCAGCGTGGGAGGAGTACCGCGCGCAACACGGCGTGACGGCCGTGGATTGCGACCCCGACCATTTCGTCCGCTGGACCTATGCCCGCGCGCTGGCCCACCGGCAGCCGCGCTATGCCGCCATGGCAGACTGGGGCATCACCGTAACCGCCGAGGATGTGGCACAGGTGAAATCGCCGGCCGGTTTTGACGCGATGATCGCATCTGCCATTGATCGCCGCCGCCTTCAGGCCTAGATCAGCCTCTCCCTTTCACCCGGCCCTTCAGGAACGCCAGACATGCCCATCACCCTGCCCTCGACCCTGCCCGCCTTCGACGTTCTCCGGAACGAGGGCGTCATGGTCATGTCGCCCGAACGGGCGGCGCGGCAGGACATCCGCCCGCTGCGGATCGGGCTTCTGAACCTGATGCCGAAAAAGATCCAGACCGAGAACCAGTTCGCCCGGCTGATCGGCGCCACGCCGTTGCAGATCGACCTGCATCTGATCCGGATGAGCGAGCATCAGACCAAGAACACCGCCGCCGCGCATATGGAAACCTTCTACCGCCCGTTTCAGGAGGTGAAGGATGAGAAGTTCGACGGCCTGATCATCACCGGCGCCCCCATTGAGCACCTGCCCTTCGAGGAGGTGACCTATTGGGACGAGCTGCGCGAGGTGATGGACTGGACCCAGACCAATGTGCAATCCACCTTCGGCGTCTGCTGGGGCGGCATGGCGATGATCTATCATTTCCATGGCGTGCAGAAGCATATGCTGGAGGCCAAGGCCTTTGGCTGCTTCCGGCACCGTAACCTGCAGCCGACCTCGCCCTATCTCCGCGGCTTCTCGGATGATTTCGTGATCCCGGTCAGCCGCTGGACCGAAATGCGCCAACCCGAGATCGACGCCGATCCGGGCCTGCGCACCCTTTTGGGCAGCGATGAGACCGGCCCCTGTCTGGTCGAGGATGAGGCGCACCGCGCGCTCTATATCTTCAACCATTTCGAATATGACAACGAGACGCTTAAGCAGGAATACGACCGCGACGTGGCCAATGGCATGCCGATCAACGTGCCGATGAACTACTATCCCGAGGATGATCCGTCGCGCCCGCCGGTGAACCGTTGGCGCAGCCATGCGCATCTGCTCTATGGCAACTGGATCAACGAAATTTATCAGACGACGCCCTATGACATCGCGCAGATTGGTGGCTAGCGGACTTCTGGGCGTGGCTGCGCTGGCCGGGCTAACCGGCTGGCGCGCCCATGCCCGCGGCGCGCGTGCGCTGCGCGACTATCCCCCCGAAGGGCAATTGCTGGCGGTGGATGGGCTGACCGTCCATGCGGTGGTGCGGGGCGAAGGGCCGGATCTGGTGCTGATCCACGGCGCCTCCGGCTCGTCCCGCGATTTCACCTTCTCGCTGGTGGACCGGCTGGCCGCGAATTACCGCGTCATCGCCTTCGACCGGCCGGGTCTGGGCCATTCCTCTCCGCTCCCCGACAATGATGCCTCGCTGACCGGTCAGGTGGCGGTCCTGAAAGCGGCGGCCGATCTGCTGGGCGCGCGGAACCCCCTGCTGGTCGGACAAAGCTATGGCGGCACGGTCGCCATGACATGGGCGCTGACGCATCCCGCCGCCGCGCTGGTCACCTTGGCAGCCCCGGCTTTGCCTTGGCCTGGCGCGCTGTCGCCGTGGTATCGCGCCACCGCCAGCGGTCTCGGCCGGGCGCTGCTGGTGCCGCTCGCCGCGGCCTGGGTGCCAGAAAGCTATGTCGAGGCGCAGGTGGCGGGCGTCTTCGCCCCGGATGTGCCGCCGCCCGGCTACCTGGCCCATCTGGGTGCCGATCTGACGCTGCGCCCCGCACAGCTGGCCGCCAATGCGGCGCAGATCAACAGCCTGCGCCCGCAGATCGTCGCGCTGGAACCGCGCTGGCCCGGCCTGACCCTCCCGGTCGAGATGGTGCATGGCACCGCCGATACGGTCGTGCCCCTGGACATCCATTCCCGCCCGCTGGCCCCGCGCCTGCCGCAGGCGACCCTGACGGTGATCGAAGGGGCCGGCCACATGCCACACCACACCCATCCCGAAACCGTGCTGGCTGCCATCCGCCGCGCCGCCGCCCGCGCCGGATTGCGGTAAGCCGCGGCTGCGGCCAATATGGCCCAAAGAGGAGACCCCGATGGACCTGCCCTTCGACGGCGCGATCAGCACATTCTTCCGGGAAACCTGCCCCAAGGCGATCCGCAAAGCCATTGAGCAGGACGACGGCAATGACATCCTGACCAAATCCTACCCTTATCGGGAGGAAATGAAGAAGAAAGACTATGAGGCCACGATGGAGGGGCTGCAGCGCCAGCTGGTGCGGATGCAGGCCGATATCAAGGCCACGGGAAAGCGGGTCGTGGTCCTGTTCGAAGGCCGCGATGCCGCAGGCAAAGGCGGCACCATCGCCGTGATGCGCGAAAACCTGAATCCCCGCGTGGCCAATGTGGTCGCCCTGCCCGCGCCGTCTGACCGGGAAAAGGGCCAGTGGTATTTCCAGCGCTATATCGACTGGCTGCCGGCGGCGGGGGAAATGGCCCTCTTCGACCGCAGCTGGTACAACCGCGGCGTGGTCGAAAAGGTCTTCGGCTTCTGCACCGAGGCGCAGCGCGAAAAGTTTTTCGACCAGCTGCCGCATTTCGAGGATATGCTCGTCAGCGAAGGCATCACTCTGGTGAAACTCTGGCTGGAGGTCGGACAGGCCGAACAGCTGAAACGCTTCCTCGACCGCGAACAGGACCCGCTGAAACAGTGGAAGCTCTCCTCCATCGACATCGAGGGGCTGGCGAAATGGGACGATTATACCGCCGCCATTGATGAGACGCTGGACCGCAGCCACCGCAAAAAGACGCCATGGACGGTGATCCTGTCCGATGACAAGAAACGCGCCCGCATCGCGGCAATCCAGACCGTGCTGCAGGCGGTGGACTTCAAGGGCCGCGACCTCGCGCTGATCGGCACGCCAGATGGAAAGATCTGCGGCGGGCCGGAGTTGCGGACGGGCAAGGCGTGAAACGCGGCTACCACCACGGCAATCTGCGGCAGGCGCTGGTCGAGGCCGCGCTGGAACTGATCGCCCAGAACGGACCGCAGGGTTTCACGCTCTCCGAAGCGGCCAAAACGGCCGAGGTCACCCCCGCCGCCGTCTACCGCCATTTCGCCGGGCGTGATGACCTGCTGGCCGAGGTGGCCCGGCAGGGGTTCGACATTTTCGCGGCGCTCCTGGAATATGCCTGGAACGACGGGCGCCCGACCGCGCTGGCCGGGTTCGAGGCGACAGGCCGCGCCTATCTGGCCTTCGCCCGCAAATATCCCGGCCATTATCAGGCGATGTTCGAAAGCGGGCTGATCCCGGGGAACCACCCCGATCTGGCCATGGTCGCGCAGAAATCCCGCGCCATCATGGAGCGCGCGGCGACGGGCCTCTCCGCAGCGCTTCCCGCGCATCGCCGCCCGCCGGCCAGCATGATCTCGGCCCATGTCTGGTCGCTCAGCCACGGGGTGGTGGAACTCTTCCTGCGCGGCAATGGCGGAAGCCTGCCCTACCTGCCCGAAGACCTTCTGGAAACCGGGGTGGGGATCTATCTGCGGGGGCTGGGCATCCTGCCGCCCGACAGATAGGGGGCGCTGCCCCCTCGGCCTGCGGCCTCACCCCCGGGATATTTTGACCAGTATGAAAGCCCTTTGCGATTTCATACTGGTCAAAATATCCCCGCCGGAGGCACTTTCGAGGCGGTTGGCCGCAGGCCAGAGCCGAGGCAAAGGGAGCGAGGCCGCGCTTCTGCGCGGCCTCTCAATCTTGCAGCCTCAGCGGAACAGGACCAGCGCATCGGGGCTCCAGGCCACTTCGACCTGCGTGCCCACGTCCAGCACCGGGCGGCCCGGCACGTTGCGCATCGAGAGCCGCACCTCGACGTCGGTATCGGCCAGATAGACATCGTAATAGGTCATGTCGCCGAAATAGATCACCTCGTCGATCTTGCCCGGCACGGTGCGTTCGCCCGTCGTCTGGCCGGGATAGACCAGCGTCAGGGTCTCGGGGCGCAGGCCGACCACCGGCGCCTCGCCCTTGGCGGGCGGCGCCTGATCGGGGGCCAGCGAGGCGCGGCCCAGACCCTTGGCATCCACCTCGATCCGGCCGCCCTCTTCTGACAGGATGGTGCAGGGAATGAAGTTCATCGTGCCGATGAAATCCGCCACCTTGCGGCTGTTCGGACGGCGGTAGAGCGTTTCGGGATCGGCCAGCTGGGCGATCTGGCCTTCGAACATCACGGCGATCCGGTCGGACATGACCAGCGCCTCTTCCTGATCATGGGTCACGAGGACGAAGGTGATGCCCACCTGACGCTGCAGGCGGATCAGCTCCACCTGCATATGTTCGCGCATCTTCTTGTCCAGCGCCGAGAGCGGCTCGTCCAGCAGAAGGACCTTGGGCTTCAGGATCAGCGCCCGGGCCAACGCCACCCGCTGCCGCTGCCCGCCCGAAAGCGCATGGGCCGCACGGGCGCCATAGCCCTTGAGGCCAACCATCTCCAGCGCCTCTTCGACCGCCTTGGCCTTCTCGGCCTTGGACATCGGGTCGCGCCGCAGGCCGAAGCCTACGTTTTCCGCCACGCTCATATGCGGGAAGATCGCGTAGCTCTGGAACACCATATTCGTGGGCCGCACATTGGCCGGGACATTCTTCATGTCCTTGCCGTCGATCAGCACGGCCCCGGAATCGATGCCCTCGAACCCGGCGATGGTGCGCAGGAGCGTGGTCTTGCCACAGCCCGAGGGCCCGAGGAGCGAGAAGAATTCCCCCGCCTTGATCGTGCCGTTGATCCCCCGCAGCGCGTGGTAATCGCCGTAATATTTCTGCACGTCCCGGAATTCGATCATGGTCTGGCGTTCGGCGGAAAAGGTCACAGGAAGCCTCCGGAAGCCTTGCCGCCGGCACGGGCCACGCCGCGGCGACGGTAATATTCGGCGATTGCGAGAAGAACGATGGAGAAGCCGACGAGGATGGTGCCAAGCGCCAGCATCGAGGGCACTTTCGCCGGAAAGCGGAACTGCCCGAAGATATAGACCGAAAGGATCGGTTTGCCCGAACCGAGGAAGTTCGCGATGATGAATTCGTCGATCGAGATGGTGAAGGTGATCAGGAAGGACGACAGGATCCCCGGCATCACAAGGGGCAGCACGATCAGGCGGAACGTGCTCCAGCCGTTTTCCCCCAGGTCCAGCGCCGCCTCTTCCAGCGATTTGTCCAGGCTCTGGAAGGCCGAGGTCAGGATCGCCACCGCAAAGGGCAGGCACATCAGCACATGGCCCATGATCACGGTGAAGATCGAGAGCGAGATCCCCATCGACAGCAGCACCACCAGCAGCGCCATGGCCACGATCATCTCAGGCAAGACCATGGGCAGGACGATGGTGCCCATGACGATGGCCTTGCCCGGCCAGGCGTAGCGCACCGAAGACCGGGCCGCGAAGATCCCCAGAACGGTGGACAGGACGGCGGTGGACAGCGCGATGGTCAGGCTGTTGGCCAGCGCGGTGCGCAGGTTCGGATCCTTCCACATCTCGCCGAACCACTGGGTGGTAAAGCCCGACAGCGGGAAAGAGACGATCTTGCTGTCGTTGAAGGCAAAGAGCGGCAGGATCAGGATCGGGCCGTATAGAAAGACCAGATACAGGATGGCATAGGCCAGCAGGACGGGGGATTTCTTCATTTTCGTCCCCCGAGGAAACGGCGGTTCCACAGGACGAAGACCACGCTGACCAACGCCACGATCATCATGGCGGCAACCGCGATGGCCGACCCCATGGCCTTGTTGTTCTTCTTCAGCATCTCGACTTCGATCAGATTGGCGATCATCGGGGTCTTGCCGCCGCCGATCAGCTCTGGCGTGACATAGTCGCCCACGGTCGGGATGAAGACGATCAGCACCGCCGCTATGACGCCCGGCATCGACAGCGGCAGCGTCACACGCAGGAAGGTCATGAACTTCGACTCGCCCAGATCCTGCCCCGCTTCCAGAAGCGAGCGGTCGACCTTTTCCAGGCTGACAAAGATCGGCAGCACCGCAAAGGGCGCATAGGCATGGCTCAGCGTGATCACGATGGAGGTCACGCCATTGGCCAGAATGTTCACCGGCTCGGACGCAAGGCCCACGCCCATCAGCATGCTGTCGACAATGCCGTCATACCCAAGGATCGTCCGCCAGAGCGAGACGCGGATGATGTAGCTGGTCCAGAACGGGATGGTGATCAGGAACAGCCACAGCGACTTTTTCGACGGAGCCACATGGAAGCTGACGTAATAGGCGATGGGATAGGCCAGCAGCACCGTGGTCGCCGTCACCAGAAGCGAGACGGTCAGCGACCGCAGCATGACCGCGCGGTAGATCGGATGGGTGAAGACCTCGGTGTAATTGTCCAGCGTGAACGGCAGGCCCACCTGCCCGCCCACCTTGGTCAGCACCGAATAGATCAGCACGGTGGCCAGTGGCGCCGCCAGCAGGAGTGCGGTGTACAGCCCCGGCGGCGCAACCAGCAGCCAGCCGGTCTTTGCCTCGGCAGAAACGGTTTTCGCCATTGCCCCCCCTGCGGTGCGCGGCTTTTTGTTTGATCAAACCCTGCCGCCGGTTTCGCGGCATTGCAAGCCAACATTTGCAGCAAAGCGCGGACAAAGGGCAGACGAAAAACGAAAGGGCGGCCAAGGCCGCCCCTTCTGCGCAACATACGGGCTGCCGGCCTGTCAGCCCGCGATCTTCTCAATCGCGATTGCCCGCTTTTTCAGCTCGTCAAACAATGTGGGCAGAATGCGGCGGCTGCCCACGGCCACGCGCAAGGCGTCGCTGAGGGTGCCCTCATCCATGCTGCCCGCCGCCACGCGCCAGACCATGTGCCGGGTTACCCCGTCATCATAGACGATCTCGGTCGCACCGCGGCGCTTGCGCCAGCCAAGGAAATCCGCCCCGCCATGGGGCGCGTGAAACGAAGTCTGGTGTCCCATTTTTTCAGGATCTCTGTCTGCTCTGTGGAATCAGACTGGCGCGTCATCCTGTCACGGGTCAATCGCGGGCCGTTAAAATTGCCGCGATCATGGCCGGAATGAGTCATTCAGGACACATATTCCGACGCTGGATCAAGGGGTTGACTATATTGCGCCGTGTTTGTGCCACAATTGGGACACAATCCTGACCCTCAGACCGAAAGCACCGCCGGCGGATGCGCCAGAAGCCGGACCAGACGGCGCAGGGCGGATTCGAACTCGGCCATCGGCAGGCTGCCCGGAATCGCCAGCCGCACCGCATTGGGCGCCCGCCCGCCCACCAGCGCATATTCATCGGCCGGACGGACCAGCACGCCCTCATCCTCGGCCATCCGCGTGAAGGTCGAGGCGCGCCAGCCCTGCGGCAGATGCAGCCAGACGAACGGCAGACCGGGCTGCCAGTCCAGATCGAAGGTGCCCAGAATATTGACCATGACCTGCAGCCGTTCGGCAAATTCGGCCTGCACCTTGGCCCGGATGCGCCCCGCTGCGCCCGACGTGAAAAGATGCAGGCACATGTCAGCCACCGGCTTTGACAGCGCGAAAAAGGCATATTGCGCCACCAGACGCCCCGCCTCTCCCATGCCGGCCGGACAGATCACATAACCAAAGCGCAGCGCGGCCGAGACGGTCTTGGACAGGCTGCCCACCATCCAGACCCGCTCGGGCGCTAGGGCGCGAAGGCTGGGAATGTCGCTTTCCGCGACGGAATAGCAGTCATCCTCAAGGATTTGCAGATCGAAGGCGCGGGCAATTTCCGCAATGCGCATGCGCCGCTCCACCGGCATGCGGCCGGTGGTGGGGTTCTGCGCCTCGGTCGTCAGGCACAGGATCTGCGGCCCGTGGCGGCGGCAGGCGGCCTCCAGCGCCTCGGGCACGATGCCGTGGCGGTCCAGCTCGATCCCGATGACGTCGGCCCGGGCCGAGCGGGCGGCATAGCGGAAGCCGGGATAGGCCAGTTCCTCCAGCAGAACGACCGGGCGTTCGCCGCGCAACACGCAGTCAAAGATCAGGCTGACGGCATTCTGCCCGCCATGGGTCAGTGCCACATCCTCGGGGCCGATGGGGCCAAGGATGCGGTCGCCCACCCAGCTGACGATTTCGCGCCGCAGGGGCAGTTCGCTGGTCTGGCTGGTATAGTCGAGCCAGTTTTCCCCGGTCGTCTGGGCCATTTCCAGCAGCGCGGCGCGAAAGGCCTCGGTCTGGCCGGCTTCGGGCACCTGCGGCGGACGCAGATTGGCGAAGCGTTCTGTTCCGGATTGTACCCGCTCAACGTAAAGGGGTTGTGTCGGTCCCAGCCGCGGTTGAGTCGCCGCAACAAAAGTACCACGGCCGACGGTGGCCTCCAGCAATCCTTCCTGCGTGGCCAATTGATAGGCACGTGCCACAGTGCCCGGCGTAAGATGCAGGCGCCATGCCAAATCGCGTACGGTCGGCAATTGAGTGCCTTGCGGCAAATCCCCCGCCCGGATGGCGTCGCGCAGCGCACGCGACAGGCCCAGATATTTTGGACCGGGAAAGTCACTCAGATCAGGCGTCCAACTTGTATCCGGCACAATGTATCTCTGGCGACTCATTCAGGGGATTTGTTACAAGCTGCATACACGAAGCAGAGAATTGTATCAACACAAAGGAGGGGCCGATGCCCCGTCACGTTCAGACCCAGGAGTTCGCCCGCCCCCTCTCTCCGGCCCTGCCGCCCGTCTCGCGCCTGCTGATCGGCCTTGCGCTGACTCTGGCCCGCTGGGACACCCGCCTGCGCAGCCGCAATGCGCTGTCCAATCTGGACGGTCATCTGCTGCGCGACATCGGCCTGACCGACATGAGCCGCCGCAGCGAATGTGACAAACCTTTCTGGCGCGGCTGATCCGGCACAGCCGGTGCGCTATACGCTCCCCTGAGCCTGGGGCCGGTCATCCGGCCCCTTTTTTCATTCCGCCTCCGGCGGGACGCATGAACCGCTGCTCCATCACCTCGGTGCCCCATTGCGCGCCGGACGTTTCCTCCTCCAGCACGAAACCATGTGCCTCATAGAGGTGCCGCGCCGCTGCGAGGCCGCGGAAGGTCCAGAGCCGGGTCGCGTCGAACCCTGCCGCATCGACAAATTCCATGGCACGCTGCAACAGCGCCCGGCCCGCGCCGCTGCCCCGCAGATCGTCCGACAGGATGAACCAGCGCAGATGGGCAACATTCCCGCCCAGATCCTCGCCGTCGATGGCAACCGATCCGGCAATGCGTCCCTGATGCAGCGCCAGCCAGATCCGGTTCCGCGGCGCATCCAGCCGGTCGCAAAATCCGGCAAGTCCCGCCGCCACCACGGATTCGAACTTTTGCCCGAAGCCGGAACTGCGGGCGTAATAGTCGGCATGAAGGCCTGTCACTGCCGCGATCAGTCCCGTGCGGTAGCTTTCTGTGATCTCAAGCCCTGGTGCTGCGGCACCTTCCGTCATGGCATCCCCCGGATCTGTGGCCTGTCAGACTAGGGGGCCGTGGTGCGCCGGGTCAACCGGGACGGGACGGCGCAAAAGCAAAAGGCGCGGGACAATGCCCGCGCCTTCTGTATCGGTATCGAAACGGATCAGCGCTTCGAGAACTGGAAGGACCGGCGGGCCTTGGCCTTACCGTATTTCTTCCGTTCGACGACGCGCGAGTCACGGGTCAGGAAGCCCGCGGCTTTCAGCGCACCGCGCAGGGCGGGTTCATAAAGCTGCAGCGCCTTCGAGATGCCGTGCTTCACCGCGCCCGCCTGGCCCGACAGACCGCCGCCCGAAACGGTGGCGTAGACGTCGAACTGGCCTTCCACATTGGCGATGGTGAAGGGCTGCTTCAGGATCATCTGCAGAACGGGACGCGCGAAATAGGCGTTGATGTCCTTGCCGTTGACCACAACCTTGCCGGTGCCGGGCTTGACCCAGACGCGGGCAACCGCATCCTTGCGCTTGCCGGTGGCATAGGAGCGGCCCAGCTTGTCGCGCACGGGGGCACGGGGGGCGGCTTCGGCGGCAACCGGGGCAGCATTGCCCACGGCGGCCTTCAGATCGTCGAGAGACTTGATGTCGGCCATGGTTTACGCGCTCCGGGTGTTCTTCGGGTTCAGCGGCTTCACGTCCAGGACGGTGGGCTGCTGCGCTTCATGCGGATGGGCGGCCCCGGCGTAAACGCGCAGGTTCGACATCTGCTGACGGCCAAGGCGGTTGCGGGTGATCATCCGCTCGACAGCCTTTTCCACCACACGCTCGGGGTGCTTGCCTTCCAGGATCTGGCGCGCGGTGCGCTGCTTGATCCCGCCGGGGTGGCCGGTGTGCCAGTAATAGACCTTGTCATCGCGCTTCTTGCCGGTCATCTGCACCTTGTCGGCGTTGATGACGATGACATTGTCACCCATGTCCATGTGGGGGGTGAAGGTCGGCTTGTTCTTGCCGCGCAGGATATTGGCGACGATCGTGGCGAGGCGGCCCAGAACGACGCCCTCGGCGTCGATCAGGATCCACTTCTTCTCGATGTCCGCCGGGGTAGCGGTGAAGGTTTTCATCGGGTGTCCATCGTGGATTCGGGCGAGGGTTGCCCCCCGCGAATTCGGATGGCGGCTTCTCGCAGAAAGCCGTGCAGCGGTCAAGGGCGACAGGAAAGTATTCATCAAGCGAAATCAGTACGTTAATAAATATGGTATCAAAATACCCCATACCTTTGCGGGTTCCAACTCCCCCTTGTGCGGCGCGCGCGGCCTTGCGACAAGCGCAGCATGACACAGGCACCCGACATCCTCTGCATCGGTTCGGTTCTCTGGGATATCATCGGCCGGTCGCCGGCGGTGATGCGGCAGGGGTCCGACGTGCCGGGCCGCATCACCCGGCTGCCGGGCGGTGTGGCCATGAACATCGCCATGACGCTGGCCCGCTTCGGCCTGCGCCCGGCAGTGCTGACCGCCATCGGACGCGATGAGGAAGGCGAAGAGCTGGTGACAGCCTGCGAACGCCTTGGGGTGTCGACCGCCTTTGCCTACCGCTCCGATGATCTGCCGACCGACCGTTACATGGCGGTCGAGGGCGCGAACGGGCTGATCGCGGCCATCGCCGATGCCCATTCGCTGGAGGCCGCGGGCGAGAAGATCCTGACGCCTTTGGCCGACGGACGGCTCAGCCGGGCGGACCGCCCATGGACCGGCCCCGTCGCGCTGGACGGCAATTTGACCGAGGCGCTCTTGTCGGTGATCGCCGCCTCACCCCTGTTCGCAGAGGCCGACCTGCGGGTCGCGCCCGCCAGCCCCGGCAAGGCCGAACGGCTGCGCCCGCTGCTGACCTGCCCGCAGGCCACGCTCTATGTGAACCTTGAAGAGGCCAACCTTCTGGCCAAATCCGACGCCGCCACCGCCACCGATGCGGCCGAGGCGCTGCTCGCGCGTGGCACGCAGCGGGTGCTGGTCACCGACGGTGGTCGCACCGCCGCCTGTGGCCGCCGCGGCGAAGGCGTGATCGGTGCCGCCCCTCCCCGCGTCCTTGTCACCCGGGTGACCGGCGCGGGCGATACTTTCATGGCCGCCCATCTGGTGGCCGAACGCAGCGGCAAGCCGCGCGAGGCCGCGCTTCAGGCCGCGCTTCACGCCGCCGCCGCCTATGTTTCCGGAGATATCCCGTCATGACGACCCCTGCCCTGCCCTTG
The DNA here is from genome assembly GCF_049445895.1 of Neotabrizicola sp. VNH66. Classification (NCBI taxonomy): domain Bacteria; kingdom Pseudomonadati; phylum Pseudomonadota; class Alphaproteobacteria; order Rhodobacterales; family Paracoccaceae; genus Neotabrizicola; species Neotabrizicola sp. VNH66. The sequence continues at coordinate 78,483 of NZ_JBMSDW010000013.1, read as the reverse complement.
GTCTTTTCCCCCGAGGTCCAAGAGGCCCGCCGCCTGAACCGCCCGCTGGTGGCACTGGAATCCACCATCATCACCCATGGCATGCCCTATCCGCAAAATGTGGAGACCGCCCGCCGGGTGGAGGCGGCCGTGCGCGAGGCAGGGGCCGTCCCCGCCACCATCGCGCTGATGGACGGGCGCATCCACATCGGCCTGACCGAGGAGGAACTTGACCGGCTGGCACAGGCGAAGGACGTGGCCAAGATCTCGCGCGCGGATTTCGCAGCCTGCCTCGTCCGCGGCGGTTACGGTGCGACGACCGTGGCGGCCACGATGATCGCGGCGCATCTGGCCGGGATCGGCGTCTTCGCCACCGGCGGCATCGGCGGCGTCCACCGCGGGGCGGAAGCCAGCTTCGACATCTCGGCCGACCTGCCGGAACTGGCGCAGACCGCGGTCACCGTGGTGGCGGCGGGCGCAAAGGCGATCCTCGACCTGCCGAAGACGCTGGAATATCTGGAAACGCAGGGCGTGCCGGTCATCGCCTATGGGCAGGACGAATTCCCCGCCTTCTGGTCGCGCAGCTCCGGCCTGAAGGCGCCCCTGCGGATGGACAACGCGGCCGAGATCGCCGCCGCCCATCTGATGCGCGCACGGCTAGGCCTGCCCGGCGGCCAGCTGGTGGCGAATCCCATTCCCGCGGCACATGAAATCCCGCGCGAAGAGATCATGCCCCATGTCGAGGCCGCGCTGGCCGAAGTGGACGCGGGCGGCGTCTCTGCCAAGGCGGTGACGCCCTTCCTGCTGCAGCGCCTGTTCGAACTGACCGAGGGCCAGTCGCTGGTCGCCAACATCGAGCTGGTGCTGTCCAATGCCCGGCTGGCTGCGGCGATTGCCCGGGAACTGATCAGCGCACAGGCCGCGGCCTGAGGCCGCGCCGCTTTCTTCGGCGGCTGCCATTGCGGAACGCCGGGTGCCGCCCCTAGATTGATCCCGACAGGGAGAATTCATGACGGTCGAGCCCAATCCCCCCCGCCGCAGCCTTCTGGCCGGCCTGCGTGCCAGCTTCCTGACCGGACTTGTGGTTGTGCTGCCCATCGGGCTGACGCTCTATCTGGTCTGGGCGGTGATCGGCTGGATCGACGGCTGGATCCTGCCGCTGATCCCCGGCGCCTATCAGCCGGATGCGCTGATGCGGCACTGGTTCGGCCCGGCCTATGAATTCCCGGTCCGCGGCGTGGGCGTGCTGGTCTTCCTGTTCTTCACCATCATGGTGGGCTGGCTGGCCAAGGGGCTGATCGGGCGGTCTGTCATCCGCAGGGGCGAAGATATCGTGGACCGCATGCCGGTGGTCCGTTCGGTCTATGGCGGGATCAAGCAGGTGGCGGAGACCTTCTTCAACAAGAAGGAGCAAAGCTTCGACAAGGCCTGTCTGGTGGAATTTCCCCGCCCCGGCAGCTGGGCGCTCGGCTTCATCTCGACCAAGCCGAAGGGAGAGCTGGCGGTCCGGCTGGCCGCGCAGGGTCAGGAATATTCCGCCGTTTTCGTGGGCCTGACGCCCTTCACCAGCGGTATTCTTCTTTTCGTGCCCACGGCGGAACTCGTGGTCCTGGATGAGGTCGGCATCGACGACGCGGCCAAGCTGATCGTCTCCGGCGGTCTGGTTTACCCGATCCCGAAAGACCCGCGCTGAGACGCAGGCACTTGGCCCCATTCCTCTGTTCATAAATGTTCCGCGGGAGTGCGACCATTGTTGCGCCATTGGTTCAAGCAACCAATGGTCACGGGAGGGCACGAAGCCCTCCGGTGCTGCGGCAGGGCATTGCGCCCTAGCCCAGCAGATCCTGCAGATCCACCGTGGGCGCCGATCCGACCTTGCCGCCGCAATCCTTCAGGAACCGCTCCGCCGCGGCACGGCCTGCGGTGAACAGCCGCTCGATCAGCGCGCCTGAGGGCTGCAGCTTGGACGAGGCGCTGAGATCGTTCATCAACCCGTCATCGGCGATCATATGGATGCGCACATCCTTCATCTGGTCGCGCCCGACCCGGCCCTCGGCAATCAGCCGCCGCACGAAGGCCACGGCGCGCAGCTCCGACAGGAGCGAGGCGTTAAAGCTGATCTCGTTCACCCGGTTCTCGATCTCCAGCGGCGTCTGCGGCACCACGTCCCGGCGCAGCGGATTCACCTGCACGATCACGATGTCATCGGGCAAAGCCTGATCATACAGCGGCCAAAGCGAAGGGTTGCCGGTGAACCCGCCGTCCCAATAGGCCTCTCCGTCAATTTCCACCGCCTGAAACACCGAAGGCAGGCAGGCCGAGGCCAGGATCGCATCGCGGGTGATGTCCTGCCCGGCAAAGACCTTGACCCGGCCGGTCCGCACATTGGTCGCGCCGACGAACAGCGCCGGTTCATCCGCGGCGCAGACATGGGTGAAATCGAAATCCTCGATCACCGGCAGCAGCGGATTGCGCCATTGTGCGCCCCAGGCATAGGGCGAATAGAACTGCCCCGCCACGCTGGCCGGGCTGAACGGCAGCAGCGCCTCGGTCGCCTCCTGCACCATCCGGGCAAAGGGCAGGAACGGCTGGAACCACGGCAGGAGATAGCGGAAGTCGCCGATATCTCCCACCTGCTCCCACAGGCGCCGCAGGCGTTTGCGCGCCGCCTCGGTCCCGCCGGCCACCATCCCGGCCTTCAGCGCCGCCCCGTTCAGCGCCCCGGCCGAGGTGCCGGAGACCGCGGCGATCTCCAGCATCCCGTCTTCCAGCAGCCGGTCCAGCACCCCCCAGGTAAAGGCGCCATGGGCGCCGCCGCCCTGCAGGGCAAGGCTGATCCGGCGCGGTTTCACTGGCCGGCTCACAGGGCCGTCCAGCCCCCGTCCACCGAAATGGTCGTGCCCGTCACCTGCGCCGCATAATCCGAGCAGAGCCAGACCACCGTGCCGCCGATCTGTTCCGTCGTGGCGAATTGCTTCGACGGCTGGCGGTCCAGCAGCACCTCACGGATCACCGTCTCGCGGTCCATCTTGTGGACCTTCATCTGGTCGGGGATCTGCGCCTCGACCAGCGGGGTCAGCACATAGCCCGGACAGACGGCATTGCAGGTGATGTTCTGCCCCGCGGTTTCCAGACCGACCGTTTTCGTCAACCCCACCACCCCGTGCTTGGCCGAGACATAGGCCGATTTGTAGGGCGAGGCGGTCAGACCGTGGGCCGAGGCGATGTTGACGATCCGGCCCCAACCCTTTGCCCGCATTCCGGGCAGCGCCACGGCGATGGTGTGAAAGGCCGAGGACAGGTTGATGGCGATGATCCGGTTCCACTGATCGACCGGAAATTCCTCGATCGGGGCGACATGCTGGATGCCCGCATTGTTGACAAGGATATCGCAGCCGCCTGCCTTTTCGATCAGGGCGCGGGCTTCGTCGCCCTTGGACAGATCGGCCTGCACATAGCTTACCGCCACGCCGAATCGGTCCGCCATCGACTTCGCGAGCTCGTGATCCTCCTCACGATTCGTGAAGCTGTTCAGCACCAGATCCGCCCCGGCGCGCGCCAGCTCCTCGGCCACACCAAGGCCGATCCCCGAGTTGGATCCGGTGACGACGGCGCGTTTTCCCCTGAGTTCCATGGAAGACCCCTATCTTGCATCTGCAGCGATCCTACACGCTGCAAGGGCAAACGCCACGGGGCAGGTTCGGGATGCACGGGGGCAGGCATAAAAAAACGCCGGCGCTAGGCCGGCGTTAAGTCGTTGAGGCAGGTTTCATACAGGCAAGAAACCTATCGAGCAGTAAGTCCTATATAGACCTCTCTGCCGTCCGGGCCAAGCTAAAAGTTTGAAAACCCTGCGTCCGGGGAATAGTCTTGTGCCCGAAGACAGGGATATCAGGGGATCGTTTCCGCCATGGGCCGTCACTTTTTCGAGAGTCTGCACAATGCCGCCCTGGCGTTGATCCTTTGCTGCCTCGCGGGCACCGCCGCGGCCGAGCCGCAGCACGGCATAGCTATGTATGGCGAACCCGCCCTGCCCCCGGATTTTGTGTCTCTGCCGCAGGCCAACCCCGATGCACCCAAGGGCGGCCAGATCATCCTGGGCGAAGCGGGCAGCTTCGATACACTGAACTCTTTCATTACCACCGGACAGCCCGCCAGCGGCACCACCCCCCTTGTGGTCGAGACGCTGATGGGCCGCAGCTACGACGAAGCCTTCAGCCTTTACGGCCTTCTGGCCGAATCGGTCGAGACGGACGATTCGCGCAGTTTCGTGGAATTTACTTTGCGTGAGGAGGCGCGGTTTTCCGACGGCTCTCCGGTCACGCCCGAAGATGTGCTCTGGTCGTTCGAGAAACTGGGCAAGGACGGCAACCCGCGCTACGCCGCCGCCTGGTCCAAGATCGCCACCGCCGAGGCGACCGGCCCGCGCAGCGTGCGCTTCACCTTCAACACCGCCGACCGCGAGCTGCCGCTGATCCTTGGCCTGCGCCCGATCCTGAAAAAGGCGCAGTGGGAGGGGCGCGATTTCGAAGCCTCGGGGTTCGAGCCGATCATCGGCTCTGGCCCCTATCTGGTGGACCACGTGGATCCGGGTGTGTCGGTCACCTACCGCAAGAACCCGGACTGGTGGGGCAAGGACCTGCCCTTCAACCGCGGCCTGTGGAATTTCGACACCATCCGCTATGAATATTTCTCGGCCGGGGCCAGCCAGTTCGAGGCGTTCAAGGCAGGCGTCGTGGACAGTTTCCGCGAGACGAACGTGGTCAAATGGGACAAGGCCTATGATTTCCCGGCGCTGGCCGCGGGCACGGTGGTCAAATCGGAAATTCCGCACAAACGCCCCTCGGGGATCGAAGGGCTGGCCTTCAACACCCGCCGCCCGCTCTTTGCCGACTGGCGCGTGCGCGAGGCGCTGATCCTGGCCTTCAACTTTGAATATATCAATCAGGCCATCACGGGCGGGGTGCAGCCGCGGATCCAGTCCTACTTCTCGAACTCGGTTCTGGGCATGACGCCCGGCACCCCGGCCGAAGGCGCCGAAAAGGCCCTGCTGGAGCCCTATGCCGCCGATCTGCTGCCCGGCACGCTGGAGGGTTACGCCCTGCCCGTCTCGGACGGCGGCGCATCCAACCGCAAAAACCTCCGCGCCGCCGCCGCCCTGCTGGAAGAGGCGGGGTGGAGCGTGGGCAGCGATGGTGTGTTGCGCAATGCCGAAGGTCAGCCCTTCACCTTCGAGATCCTGCTGACCGTGGGTCAGGACGAGATGGCCGCCATTTCCGCCATGTATATCGAGGCGCTGAAGCCCCTTGGCATCACCGCCACCGTCACGATGATCGACAGCGCGCAGATGAAGGTGCGCACCAATGCCTATGACTTCGACATGACGCATTACATCCGCTCGCTCTCGCTGTCGCCCGGGAATGAGCAGCTGCTTTACTGGGGATCGGCGGGCGTCACGGCCGAGGGGACGCGCAACTGGCCCGGCATCAATTCGCGGGCAGTGGACGGGCTGATTGCCACGATGGTGGGCGCCACCAACGAGGAAGATTTCACCAGCGCGGTGCGCGCCCTTGACCGGGTGCTGACCGCGGGGCGATATGTCATCCCGATCTGGTATGCCGACCGGGCCCGGATCGCCCACAAGGCGACCCTGCATTACCCCGAGCGGCTGCCGGTCTATGGAGACTGGCTGGGCTTCCAGCCCGATCTCTGGTGGTATGAGGACTGAACGAACACGCAGCAGGAACTGCGGAAATCAGGAGCAGGCAGAATGAAGAAACTTGTGCTTTTCGGGCTGGTGCTGGCGCTGGCGGGCTGCAACACCGTGGCCGGCGTCGGCGACGATGTTTCGGGCGGGGCGCGCACCGTGCAGGGCTGGCTGGGCTGATCGCCGTATCCCTGCAACGAAGGCCGCGCGCCGGTCGCGGCAGGTCGGAGCCTGGCTGACGCGGGCTCTGACCCGATCTTCTATGCTTCTGCCGCCGCCGTCTGTGCGGGTGCAGGCTCTGCCCGGTCGGGCCGCCGGATCACTGTCACCGAACAATGCGCCTCGGCCACCACCTGCGCCGAGACCGATCCCAGATAGCGCCGCGCCGTGGAATGGGCGCGGGCGCCCATCACGATATGGTCGGCATGGATCTGGGCCGCATGGTCGATGATCGCCTGACCGGGATCGGCGCCTTCCAGCACGGTATGGGTCAGCCGCTCTTCGCCCAGATCAATGCCCTCGGCCCAGTGGCGCAGCTGCACCAGCCGCAGCACATGCAGATTGTTGCCGCGGTCATCGGTCATCTGGTCGATGCCAAGCCGGGCGGTGCGGATCACATTCACGCAGGCAATCCGCGCCTCGGGCCGGGTAACCAGCATCCGCCGGACATGATCGCGCAGCAGATCGGCCAAAGCCTCATGCTCGGGCGCAAGGTCCACGGCAACGCAGATGATGGGCACCGTAGCGATATGACGTGCCACCGAATCCGGCGCGCGGAACTGCTTCAGCCGACGCAGGTCGCGCCAGCGGTGGAACACCGCCAGCCAGCCGTCCTGCCGCCGTTTCAGCGCGCGTGCGGTCAGCTTCACCTGCCCGGGATGCGCCAGATCAAAGGCCAGCTGCGCCGCACTCTGATAGCGGCGCAGCGGGTCCACCTCCAGCGCGCGCAGGATGATCTCCTGCAACCATTCCGGAATTTCGGGCCGCAGCGCCCGCGGCGGCACCGGATCGCGCCACAGCCGCCTGCGCACCCCGCGCAGCCGCTGCGGAATGCCGAAGGGAGGCTTGCCGGTCGCCATTTCATAGATCATCGCGCCAAGCGCAAAGAGATCTGACCGCGGATCGTCGCGGGACCGCAGGAATTGTTCCGGCGCGATATAGGGATAGGTCCCCATCGGAATGCGGAATTCCTCGGCCAGAAGGTCAGGCAGCAGATCATGGCGCGAAAGGCCATAGTCGATCAGCACCATCTCACCGGTTTCGCGCTGCAGGAAATTCTCGGGCTTCAGGTCCAGATGCACCACGCCCTGCCGGTGGATGTCGGCCAAGGCATCGGCCATGCGGGCGGCAATCTCGATCACCTGATCCAAGGGCAGCGGCGCGCGTTTGAACGTGGCCAGAAGCGAGCCTCCGGCAATCGCCTCGGTCACGATATAGGGCATCACCGCGAAATCGCCGATGCCAAGGACGCGCGGCACATGCGGCCCCGACAGCCGCGGCATGATCATCTGCTCGACTTCAAAGCCCACGATGGTCGGCCCGTCGTCCCCGTCCAGAATGGTGGGAACCTTCATCACCATCGGCAAGGCGTGGTCCGGGTGCGAAACCTGCCAGATCGTCGCAAACCCACCGGTATGCAGCTTTTCCTCAAGGGTATAGCCGTCGATCGTCAGCCCGGTATGCGGCTTCATCCCGTCACCTTCCCGTCATCAGCCGCAGCGCCAGCTCTTCCGGCAGGCCCTCGGCACGGGTCTTGGCCACGGTTGCGGCCATGTCATAGGGCACGCGGCGGAAGGTCAGCTCCGCCGTGGCGGTGTCCAGCGTGGCATAGGCCGCCTGTGCCACCCCGTCGCGTGGCTGCCCCACCGAGCCCACCACCGCCAGCCAGCGGCGCGAGGGGATCAGCGGACAGGCAAGGCCGGGGCGGACGGGCTGCACCCGCACCGTGCCGCCGATGTCGCGGCTGACGAGGAGTGGCACATGCACATGGCCGCAGAGGACGATCCGCGCATCGGTGGCCCGGAACGATCCCGCCGCCGTCACATCCGAGGTGACATAGATCCAGTCGCCGGGGCTGTTCGCGCTGGAATGGGTCAGCAGCACATCGCCCAGCCGCGCCTGCAGCGGCAAACCGGCCAGAAAGCCGCGCTGCGCGGGGTTGAGGCGGGGCTTCGTCCAGTCCATCGCCCGCTTTGCCAGCGACCCCATGGATTCCGCCGCCCCTGCCGCCGCATTGTCATGGTTCCCGCGGACCGCCAGCGCCCCCTCCTCGACCAGCGCGGCCGCCCGGTCGCAGCACCACGCCGGGTCCGGCCCATAACCCACCAGATCGCCCAAAAGCGCGATCTGCCCGGCGCCACGGGCAGCGGCATCGGCCAGCACCGCCTCGAACGCCTCGCGGTTGCCATGGATATCGGTCAGAATCGCCAGAAGCATCGGCCCTCCCTGCCTGTCTTCCCGGTCAAGGCTAGGGGGGAAACCGGGCATGTGCCATGCGGCAGATCAAGGCAGGACGGAACCTGCGGCTTTTTCTTGCGGGATGGCGTGGCGCATCCTATGCCGAAACCATGATCCCGCATGATCCCCACAGCTTCAATCTGGCCGCCCATGTGCTGGCCGCGGGACAGGCCACGCCCGACAAGGTGGCGCTGGCGATCCTGACACTCACCGGGGCCGAACGGTGGAGTTACGCCCGCCTGATCCGCGCCGTTCTGGGCGCCGGGGGCTGGCTTCTGGCCCATGATGCGCGACCCGGCGACCGGGTGCTGATCCGGCTGGGCAATACGCCCGCCTATCCGGTGCTGTATCTGGGCGCCATTGCGGCCGGGCTGGTGCCGGTGGCGACCTCGCCCCTGCTGACCGGGCCTGAAATCACCGCCATGGCCGCTGTGGTGCGCCCGCGGCTGGTCGTCGCCGCGGATGGCATTGCCGTGCCCGAGGGCGCGCGCGCCCTGCCCGCCGATCTGCCTGCATGGGAGGCCCATGCCCCCTGCAACTGGCACCTCGGCCCGGCAGAGCGCGAGGGCTACATCGTCTTCACCTCCGGCACCTCCGGCCGGCCGATGGCGGTGCGTCATGCCCATCGCGCCATCCTGGCCCGCGCGCTGATGCAGCGCGGGTGGGAGGAGATCGGCCCCACCGACCGGCTTTTGCATTCCGGCGCGTTCAACTGGACCTATACGATGGGGACCGGGCTTCTGGACCCCTGGACCGTGGGGGCAACCGCGCTGATCCCGTCGCCTTCGGTGCAGATGGAGCATCTGCCGCTGGTGCTGCGGCGCCATGATGCGACGATCTTTGCCGCGGTTCCCACCGTGTTCCGCCGTCTGCTGCGGGGCGAGATGCCGGGCCTGCCGCGGCTGCGCCATGCGTTATCCGCGGGCGAGGCGCTGCCGGCCGCGCTGCGGACAGAATGGCAGGGCCGCACCGGCACCGATATTCACGAAGCGCTTGGCATGTCGGAGATTTCCACCTTTCTCTCCGGCAGCCCCTCGCGCCCTGCCCCGCCCGGCACCACCGGCTTTCCTCAACCCGGCCGCCGCATCGCGGTTCTGTCGCAAGAGACGGGTCAGCCGCTGCCGCCGGGTGAGATCGGGGTTCTGGCCGTCGCCACCTCGGACCCCGGACTGATGCTGTCCTATGACGGTGCGGCCCCGCCTCCGGGCCCGTGGTTCGCCACCGGCGACCTTGTGCATCAGGACCATGGCGGCGCCGTCCACTACCACGGCCGCGCCGATGAGATGATGAACCCCGGCGGCATCCGGGTTTCCCCGCGAGAGGTGGAGACTGCGCTGGCCGGTCTGCCCGGCGTGACCGATCTGGCGGTGACCGAAGTCGAGGTCGGAAACGGTTCCCGGGTGATTGCGTGTTTCTACGCAGGCGAGATTGTGCCGGAAAGCACAGCGCAGGCCTTTGCAGCCGACCGCCTGGCGCGCTACAAATGTCCGCGTCTCTGGGTTCATGTCGCGGCACTGCCGCGCGGCCCCACCGGCAAGACCAGCCGCCGCGCCCTGGTCACCCAGTATCTGAAAGCACAGCCCTGAAAGGTCAGCCATGATCCGGCTCGACATCTTCATCGACCCCGTCTGCCCGTGGTGCCATGTGGGCAAGGCGAACCTTGACCGTGCGCTGGCCGACCATCCCGGCCATCCGTTCACGATCCTCTGGCATCCGTTCCAGCTGAACCCCGACATGCCCGAAGGCGGCGTGGACAAACGGGCCTATCTGGAAGACAAGTTCGGCGGCAAGGGCCGGGTCGATGCCGTGCATGAAAAACTGCGCGAGACCGCCCGCAAGGCCGGGGTCGAGATGGACCCCGACCGGCCGAAGCGCATTCCGAACACGCTGGATGCCCATCGTCTGATCCATTGGGCCGGGGTGGAGGGGCGGCAGACCGAGGTGGTGAACGCGCTCTTCCACGCCTATTGGGACGAAGGCCGCGATATCGGCGATCCGCAGGTGCTGGCCGACATCGGTGCGGCAGAGGGAATGGACCGCGATGCGCTGCTGCGCCTTCTGGCTTCGGACGCCGATGCCGACGATCTGCGCGCGCGCGATGAAGACGCCCGCCGCAAGGGTGTGACTGCGGTGCCCACCTTCGTCATCGCGCAGAAATATGTCGTCTCCGGCGCGCAGCCGCCCGAATTGTGGGGCGATGTCATCAAGGAATTGTCAGGTCAGTCATGAGTAGCCTTTCCACGCCGTCCACGCCCGCCCGGCTGAGCCAGGGTGAATTCATCGCTTTGATCGCGATGCTCTTTGCCACCATCGCGCTGTCCATCGACGCGATGCTGCCCGCCCTGCCGGAAATCGCTGAAACCCTGACACCCGCGGCGCCGAACCGGGCGCAGCTGATCGTCAGCACCTTCTTTCTGGGCATGGGGATCGGCACGCTGTTCGTGGGCCCGCTGTCCGATGCCTTCGGCCGCAAGCGGGTGATCATCGCAGGTGGCGTGATCTACACGCTCTCTGCACTGGTCTGCTATGTCGCCCAAAGTTTCGAGGTGCTGCTGATCGCCCGCGTGATCCAGGGCATCGGCGCCGCCGGCCCGCGGGCGGTATCGCTGGCCATGGTGCGTGACCAGTACAAAGGGCGCGAGATGGCCCGCATCATGTCCTTCGCCATGATGATCTTCATGCTGGTGCCTGCTGTCGCCCCGCTGATGGGTCAGGGCATCATTGCAGTGGCCGGATGGCATGCGATCTTTCTGGTCTATATCGTCTTCAGCCTGATCACGGTGGCCTGGCTGGGCCTGCGCCAGCCCGAGACGCTGGCCCCCGAAGCCCGGGTGCCGCTGTCGCTGACCACGCTGGCCGCGTCCGCGCGCGACCTGTTCTCGCGCCGTCCGGTGCTGGTGGCCATCGTGATTCAGGGCCTGACCATGGCGGTGATGGTGGCCACCATCTCCTCGATCCAGCCGATCTTCGAGCTGCATTTCGCCCGGGGGGAGACCTTCCCGCTGTGGTTTGCGTTCATGGCCGGGATGGCCTGCTTCGGGTCCTTCCTCAACTCGCGCATCGTGATGCGGCTTGGGATGCGCAAGGTCATTACCCGCGCCTTTGCGGTGGTGCTTGTGCTGACGCTGGCCCATCTGGCATTGCGCGCGACGGTGGCACTACCTGAACCCTGGACCTTCTACATCTTCCTGGCCTGGGCGGTCAGCCTGTTCGGGATGATGACGCTGACCATGGGCAACCTGAATGCCCTTGCGATGGAGCCGGTGGGCCATATCGCGGGCTTCGCCGCCTCGATGATCGCGGCGGCGGCCACGGTGCTGGCGGTGCTGGTCTCCGCCCCCATCGGGCAGGCCTTCGACGGCACGCCCATGCCCCTGATCATCGGCGCCGCAGCTCTGATCGCGGCCTCGCTGGGGCTGATGCGGCTGTTGAAGTAAATGGCGCGGGGCGCGCGGGTTATTTCCCCCGCGCCTTTTCCGCCAGATCGCGGGCGATGGCGAAGGCGCCCTTGATCCGTTCCGCTTCGGTCTTCATCTCGCCGATCAGCGCGATCTTGTTGCCCTGCACCTTGGCCGCGGGACCTTGCGCCTTCAGGAATTCCACCAGACCCGCCGGATTGGCGAATTTGTCGTTGTGGAACTGCACGGTCGCGCCCTTCGGCCCGGCGTCCAGACGGCTGATGCCCGCCTTTTTCGCCATGGCCTTGATCCGCACGATCAGCATCAGCGTGTTGACCTCTTTGGGGATCGGGCCGAATCGGTCGATCAGCTCTGCCGCGAACCCCTCCAGCTCCACCTTGGTTTGCAGGCCCGACAGGCGGCGATAGAGGCCAAGCCGGATGTCCAGATCAGGGATGTAATCCTCGGGGATCATCACCGGCACACCAAGGTTCAGCTGCGGCGACCAGTCGTCCGAGATGCCCGTCAGTCCGTCGATCTCGCCCGATTTGATCTTGGCGATCGTCTCTTCCAGCATGTGCTGGTAAAGCTCATAGCCGACTTCGCGGATATGGCCCGACTGTTCCTCGCCCAGAAGGTTGCCCGCGCCGCGCAGGTCAAGGTCGTGGGAGGCCAGATTGAACCCGGCGCCCAGACTGTCCAGCGACCCCAGGAGTTTCAGCCGCTTGGAGGCCTGCGGCGTCAGCGGCACCCGCGGTTTCGTCGTCAGATAGCAATAGGCGCGGGTCTTCGACCGCCCCACCCGGCCGCGGATCTGATAGAGCTGGGAAAGGCCGAACATATCCGCCCGGTGCACGATCATCGTGTTCGCGGTCGGAATATCTAGACCGCTTTCGACGATAGTTGTCGCCACCAGCACGTCGAACTTGCCATCGTAGAACTGGTTCATCCGGTCATCCAGCTCTCCCGCGGCCAGCTGGCCATGGGCGGTGACATGGCTCACCTCTGGCACATGGGTGTGCAGGAACTCTTCGATTTCCGGGATGTCGGACACCCGCGGTACCACGAAGAACGATTGCCCGCCGCGATAGCGTTCCCGCAAGAGCGCCTCGCGCAGCGTCACCGTATCGAATTCACTGATATAGGTGCGGATCGCCAGCCGGTCGACCGGCGGGGTGGCGATGATCGACAGGTCTCGCACGCCCGTAAGCGAGAGTTGCAGCGTCCGCGGAATCGGCGTCGCGGTCAGGGTCAGGACGTGAACCTCGCTCCGCATCTCCTTCAGCCGTTCCTTGTGGGACACGCCGAAGTGCTGTTCCTCGTCGATGATCAACAGGCCCAGCCGTTTGAAATTGATCCCCTTGGCCAGCAGCGCATGGGTGCCCACGACGATATCGACGGTGCCGTCGGCAATGCCTGCGCGGGTTGCGTTGGCCTCTTTCGTCGTGACGAAGCGTGACAGCGGCCGCACGTTCAGCGGGAATCCGCGAAAGCGTTCGGCGAAGGTGCGGTAATGCTGCCGGGCCAGCAGCGTGGTCGGGCAGATGACCGCCACCTGCATCCCCGCCATGGCCGCGACAAAGGCCGCGCGCATGGCAACCTCGGTCTTGCCAAAGCCCACATCGCCCACGATAAGCCGGTCCATGGGCGAGCCGCGCTCCAGATCGGCCACCACATCGGCGATGGCGGACAGCTGGTCCTCGGTCTCGGGCCAGGGGAAGCGGGCGGCAAAGGCCTCCCACGCGGAATGCGGCGCCTCAAGGATCGGGGCCGCCCGCAGCATCCGTTCTGCGGCCACCCGCATCAGCCGGTCCGCGATCTCGCGGATGCGTTCCTTCAGCCTGGCCTTCTTGGCCTGCCACGCGCCGCCGCCCAGCCGGTCCAGAAGCCCCTCATCATGGCCATAACGGCTGAGGAGTTCGATATTCTCCACCGGCAGATACAGCTTGGCGTTGTCGGCATATTCCAGCATCACGCAGGCATGCGGCGCGCCAAGCGCGGTGATGGTCTCGATCCCCAGATAGCGGCCGACGCCATGTTCGACATGGACGACCAGATCGCCCGGAGACAAAGTGTCAGCCTCGCGCAGGAAGTTATCGGCCTTCCTGCGCTTTTTCGGTTTGGCGACCAGACGGTCCCCCAGAACGTCCTGTTCGGACACCACCGCCAGACCCGGCGCGGTGAAGCCTTCCTCCAGTGCCCAGACGATCTGGTAAAGATGCCCCTTGCCGGGCAGATCGCGCAGATCGGCCAGCTGTTGGGCAACCAGCCCTTCGTCGGACAGCAGGCCCTTCAGACGCTCCAGCGCGCCTTCGGACCAGCTGGCCAGAACCACATTCCGGTCTTCGCGTAACTTGCGAATATGATCGGCCAGAGCCTTGAAGAGGCTGATGTTTTCCTGCTGTCGCTCCGGCGCGAAATTCCGGCCCGTGCGCCCGCCCGCATCCAGCACGCCCGGCCCGGGGCTGTGCGGCAGGGGCGACAGGCGCATGACCCGGTGACCCGCCACCGCGGCATCCCAGGCCGCTTCGTCCAGATACAGACCCTGCGGCGGCACGGGTTTGTAGACCGTATCCATCCGCCCCCGCGCCAGCATCGCATCGCGGCGGGCATCATAGGCATCGGCCACCGCTTCCCAGCGGGACAGCCGCATCACCTCCACCTGATCGTCCAGCATGACGGTGGCATCGGGCAGATAGTCGAACAAGGTCTCCAGCCGATCATGGAAGAACGGCAGCCAATGCTCCATCCCCTGATGCTTGCGGCCCGCGCTGACCGCTTCATACAGGGGGTCGTCCGACCCGCCCGCACCGAATTCCACCCGGTAATTCTGACGGAACCGCGTGATCGAAGCTTCGTCCAAGACCACTTCGGACACCGGCGCAAATTCGACCTGGCTCAGCTTTTCGGTGGTCCGCTGGCTGACGGGATCAAAGCGGCGCGCGCCGTCGAGCTGATCGCCGAAGAAATCCAGCCGCACCGGCCCGCCCGGCCCCGGCGGGTAGATATCCACGATGCCGCCGCGGATGGCAAAGTCGCCCGGCTCCGCCACGGTGGAGACGGGGGTAAAACCCATGCGGCCCAGAAAGCCGCGCAACCGCGCCTCATCCACCCGCTGGCCGACCTTGGCGCGGAAGGACGAGTCGCGCACCAAAGCGCGCGCCGGCACCCGCTGGGTCGCCGCGTTCAGCGTGGTCAGCAGCACAAAGGCCCCGGACAGCCCCTCGGCCAGCGCAGCCAGCGCCGCCATCCGCCGCGCGGCCGTCTCGGGATTGGGGGAAACACGATCATAGGGAAGGCAGTCCCAGGCCGGAAATTCCAGCACCGGCACACCGGGCGCAAAGGCCGCGATCGCGGCGCGCATCGCCTCGGCCCGTTTGTCGTCGCGCGCCACATGCAGAACGGGCCGCCCCTTGGCCAGCTCTTTCGCCAGCAGGAAACCGTCAAACCCCTCGGGCGCGCCGCCCAGAATGATCCGCTCTGCCATGGCCTAGTACAGAACCGAGATGTTGAGGTTGCGCCACATGCCGAACATCGAGGTGGCGAAGATCGCGAACATGCCCACCGTCTGCACCAGACGGCGGTGGATGATCAGGCGGCGATACAGCGCCTCGCCCGTATCCTCGCCCCCTTCGATCCGCAGCGCGGCGCGCAGCGACAGCCAGCCCACCAGGAGCATCGGCGCCAGCAGGAAGAACACCGCCTGCGCGAATTCGACCCAGAACCAGAAGGCCAAGAGCGTGACCGAGGACATCAGGAAGGCCAGCGTGAAAAACAGCGGCACGGCAGCGGTGCGGGTGATGCCCAGCATGCGGCGCGCGTTGATGGCCACCATCGCCTCGACATCCAGTTCCGCCTGCCCGCCGTGACGGCGCGCGCGCTGGATCATGTCGAAGGGCACGCCCAGAAGCCAGTGGCTGGCCGAAGACCACAGCACCGCCAGCGCGATCCAGTACCACAGGTTCGAGAACGACCGCATGTCGATCACTTCAAGGATGGTCTGGTACAGCTCCACTTGGTCGGTCCTTCCGGCTGCGGCACCCTTGCCGCTTGAGACGCCCGCCTTTCCATGGCAGGCAAGGGCGGAACCCGCAAGACCCCGCGCGGCCGCAGCGCCCCGCCCCAGCTTTGGATGACCGAAGATGCACCCGATCCAGGCGCCCTTCCCCGCCACCCGCCTGCGCCGCACCCGCCGCAGCCCGGCGCTTCGTGCGCTGGTGCAGGAAAACACGCTGACCGCGGGCGATCTGATCTGGCCGGTCTTCATCCGCGATGGGAAGGGGATCGAAGAGCCCGTGCCCTCGATGCCCGGGGTGAACCGGCTGTCGCTGGACCGGCTGCTGGTCCGGGCGGAAGAGGCGGCGGCGCTTGGGATTCCGGCGATCTGCCTTTTCCCCTATACGGATGCCGCCCTGCGGACAGAAACCTGTGACGAGGCGTGGAACCCCGAAAACCTGACCAACCGGGCAATCCGCGCGCTGAAACAGGCGGTCCCCGACCTGGCGGTGATGACCGACATCGCGCTGGACCCCTATAACATCAACGGCCATGACGGGCTGGTGCGGGACGGTATCATCCTGAATGACGAGACGGTCGAGGCGCTGGTGAAAATGGCGCTGGCCCAGGCCGAGGCGGGGGCCGATATCCTTGGCCCCTCCGATATGATGGACGGTCGGATCGGCGCGATCCGCAGCGCGCTGGAGGCGGCAGGTCACAAGGATGTGTCGATCATGTCCTATGCGGCCAAATACGCCTCCGCCTTCTACGGCCCCTTCCGCGATGCCGTGGGCGCCTCGGGGCGGCTGGTGGGCGACAAGAAGACCTATCAGATGAACCCCGCCAATTCGGACGAGGCGCTGCGGCTGGTCGCCCGCGACCTGTCCGAAGGCGCGGATATGGTCATGGTGAAGCCCGGCATGCCCTATCTGGACATCTGCCGCCGCGTGAAGGATGCCTTCGGTGCGCCGACCTTCGCCTATCAGGTCTCGGGGGAATATGCGATGCTGCAGGCGGCCATTCAGAACGGCTGGCTGGACGGGCCGCGGGTGATGCTGGAAAGCCTGATGGCGTTCAAGCGCGCGGGCTGCGATGGCATCCTGACCTACTTCGCCCCCGAGGCTGCACGCGCCTTGCGGGGATAGGGCAAATTCCGCCGATCTGGTTCCACGATGCGCGATTTGCATGACAAACCCGGCCTGCGCCGCTACATTTTGCGCAAACGGGGTCTGAGAACCCCCATAACAGGCAAAGAGGGCAGCAGATGAACAGATTTTCCCGGCGTGGTTTTCTGGCGGCCGGCGGCTCGGCCGCGCTTTTGACCGCGGCCTGCGGCAATGGTGTGGGTGGCAACGGCTCGGCCCAGATCGACGCGCGCGTCGATGCGACGCAGAATTTCCTGTTCAACCAGTATCCCGGAACCCGCGATCTGGCCTCCCGCGCGAATGGCGTGCTTTACATGCCGCTGATCACCGAGGCCGGCTTTGTCTGGGGCGGCGCCTATGGCCGCGGCGCGTTGCGGATTCAGGGCGTGACGGTGGACTACTACTCCGCCACCAAGGCCAGCATCGGCCTGCAGATCGGCGCGCAGCAATATGCCCATGCGCTGTTCTTCATGACCGATGCGGCACTGGCCGATTTCCGTCGCGGCGCCGGCTGGGCCGCTTCGGCCGATCTGCGCTATGCCACGCCGGACGAAGGCGCCACCATCGGCAAGGCCACGACAGAGCTGGACCCGGTGATCGCGCTGATCTTCGGCCAGCAGGGTCTGATCGCCGGGGCCACGCTGGCGGGGGTGAAATACACCCGCATCATTCCGTAAAACCGCTGTCTTGGGCCATCAGATCGAAGCCCTGATTGCCGCCGGAGGGCCCTTCGCGGTCTTCCTTGGCTGCTTTCTGGAGGGCGAGACCGCCGCCGTTCTGGGCGGGCTGATCGCGCATCGCAGTCTGGCGCCCTATCCGCTGATCGCGGGTCTGGCCTTTCTCGGGGCCTTTCTGGCGGATGTCATGTGGTTCCTGCTGTCACGCAGGGCCCCGGATCGCGGCCCGGTGCGTCGGCTGCGGGCAAAGGCCGCGCAAAGCCCCTTCGCCGCCCGCCTGCACCGCAATGCCGATCTGATGACCTTTGCCTTCCGCTTTCTGCCCGGAACCCGCATCCTTGGCCCGGTGCTGCTGGCGCAGACGCCGCTGCCCGTCCTGCGCTTTGTGCTGCTGAACGCGCTGGCCTCGGCGTTGTGGGCCGGGGTCTTCACCGGCATCGGCTGGCAGTTCGGTCTTGCGGCCGAAGGCATCTTCGGCCGTCTTGCAGCCCATCACTGGCTGATCGCGCTGGCCGTTCTGGCCGTAGCGGCGGTGGCCCTGCACCTTTGGCTGAGCCGCCGCAGCCGGAGTTAGCGCAGGCGGCGGATCAGGCTGGAGGTGTCGTTCCGGCCGCCGCCCATCTGCTGCACATCCTTGTAGAACTGGTCCACCAGCGCAGTGACCGGCAGGGACGCCCCCAGTTCATCCGCGGTTTCCAGACAGATCTTCAGATCCTTGCGCATCCAGTCCACCGCAAAACCGAAATCGAACTGGTCCGCCAGCATGGTCTTGTGGCGGTTCGCCATCTGCCAGGATCCGGCCGCCCCCTGCGAGATCACTTCAACCACGGCCGCCCCGTCAAGGCCCGCCTTCTGCCCGAAGGCCAGCGCCTCGGACAGGCCCTGCACCAGCCCGGCGATGCAGATCTGGTTCATCATCTTGGCCAACTGCCCGGCGCCGCTGTCGCCCAGACGGCGGCAGATCCGGGCATAGGCCATGATCGCCGGCTCGGCCCGGGCGAAATCCTCGGGGGTGCCGCCGCACATCACCGACAGGACGCCATTTTCGGCGCCGGCCTGCCCGCCCGAGACGGGGGCATCGACAAAACCGAAGCCGCGCGTGGCGGCCACGGCAGACAGCTCCCGCGTGACCTTGGCCGAGACGGTGGTGTGATCGACGAAGACCGCGCCCGCCGCCATGCCCGCAAAGGCCCCGTCCTCGGACAGGCAGACCTGCCGCAGATCGTCGTCGTTGCCGACGCAGGCCATCACCAGTTCCGCACCATGCGCCGCCTCGCGCGCCGTGGGGGCGACCTTGCCGCCGTGCTTTTCGCCCCAGGCTTCGGCCTTGGCCGGGCTGCGGTTCCAGACCGTCACCTCATGCCCCTTGGCCACCAGATGACCGGCCATGGGAAAGCCCATCACGCCCAATCCCAGAAATGTCACCTTTGCCATATGCCCAGCCCTTTGATTTGCCCTTCAGGTCGGGATGGACTAGGAACCCTTCCTGTTCCCAAGGTCAAGAACGGACGCCTTGCATGTTCACCGTCTTCCGCTGGCTTCTGCGCATCGTGACCGGCCTTGTGGCGCTGTCCCTGGCGGTGCTGCTGATCGGCTACTGGTTCCTGTCGCGGTCCTTGGTGGATTATGACGAGGATTTCACCCTGCCCGGCATTTCCGCCCCGGTCGAAGTGGTGCGCAACAACGATTCCGTGCCGCATATCTTTGGCCAGAACGACGCGGATGTGTATTTCGCGCTTGGCTTCGTCCATGCACAGGACCGGCTCTGGCAGATGACCATCCTGCGCCGCACCGCCCAAGGGCGCCTGTCCGAGCTTTTCGGCACCGCCACCCTGCCGGTGGACGAACTGGTGCGGCGGCTGGACCTCTATCAGCTGGCACTGGATTCCGTCGCCGCGCAGGATGATGAGACGCGCGCCGCGCTGGAGGCCTATTCCGCCGGGGTCAATGCATGGATCGCACAGGTCAATGCCGGGGCGCGGGGCCGCGGCGCGCCGGAATTCTGGCTGTTCGAGCCGGAGATTTCCGCCTGGGCGCCCGCGGATTCCATCGCCATCATCAAGCTGATGGCGCTACAGATGGCGGGCCATGCCCAGACCGAAATCCTGCGCGCCCGCACCTCGCTGGCCCTGCAGGGCAAGTCCGATCGTCTGGCCGATATCCTGCCCGATGCGCCGGGCAGTGCCGTGGCCGCCCTGCCCGATTTCGCCAGCCTGATCCCGGGCGACCTGCCGGCCGGGCGCGCGCTGGACTTTGCGCTTGGCCCCTTCTCGCCCGTCAGCGCACCGGACATGGCAGGCGCCTCCAATGCCTGGGCTGCGGCGCCCACACGCTCTGCTGCGGGGGGCGCGCTTCTGGCGAACGACCCGCATCTGGGCTTTACCGCACCGACGATCTGGTATCTGGCCCGGCTGGAGCTCGCCTCGGGCGGGGTGATCGGCGCTACGATCCCGGGCGTGCCCGCGGTGATGATCGGCCGAAGCGAAGAGATGGGCTGGGGCCTGACCTCCAGCTATCTGGACGATCAGGATCTGGTGATCGAAAAGCTGAACCCCGACAATCCGTCGCAATATCTGCTGCCCGATGGCAGCTATGACACCTTCCGCAGCCGCCAGACCATCGTAACGGTGCGCGACGCCGATCCGGTGACGCTGACCCTGCGCTGGTCCCGCAACGGGCCCATCCTCTCGGGCAAGCAGTTCGACGTGGGCACTGTCACCCCCGGCGGCCATGTCGCCGCGCTGTCCTGGACGGCACTCTCGGCCGAAGACACTTCGATGACGGCGGCGATCCGGCTGATGAAGTCGAAATCTGTGGCCGAGGCGATCGAGGCCGGACGCCTCTTCATCGCGCCCAGCCAGAACCTGATGTTGGCGGGCAAGGACGGGATCGCGCTGCAACTGATCGGTGCAATGCCGATGCGCGATCCCGCCCATCCGTCGCAGGGCCGCCTGCCCTCGCCCGGCTGGAACCCGGCCGTGGGTTTCAAGGGCGTGTTCCCCTATGAGGACAACCCCCGTTTCGTGAACCCCGAAACCGGCATTCTGGGCAACACCAACAACAAGATCATCGACCGCCCCTTCCCGCTGCATGTCAGCTTCACCTGGGGCGATACGCAGCGCATTCAGGCCTGGCTGAACCTGATGAAAACCCGCGAGGTCCACACCCGCGAAAGCTTTATCGAGGCGCAGCTCGACACCGTGGACCCAACCGCGCGGCAGCTTCTGCCGCTGATCGGCGCCGATCTGTGGTTCACCGGAGAGGCCGCGCCCGACGGCACGCCCGAGGCGTTCCGCCAGCGCGCGCTGAAACTGCTGGCGGAATGGAACGGCGAGATGAACGAACATCTGCCGGAACCCCTGATCGCCGAGGCCTGGCTGCGCGCGCTGATGGCGCGGCTGGTGCAGGATGAGCTGGGGCCCCTGGCCACCAATTTCACCCGCCCCGATGCGGTCTTCATCGACCGGGTTTACCGCAACACCGGCGGCGCCGCGGTCTGGTGCGATGTGGTGCAATCCGCCCCGGTGGAGACCTGCACCGATATGGCGCGCATGGCGCTGGACGATGCGCTGACCGATCTCTCCGCCCGCTACGGCCCCAATCTGGAAAGCTGGCGGTGGGGCGACGCGCATCAGGCCGCGCATGATCACCCGGTTCTGGGCACCGTGCCTTTCCTGCGCTGGTTCGTGAATATCCGCCAGTCCACCAGCGGCGGCGATGACACGCTGATGCGCGGCCGGACGGCTGGCACCGGCGACAACCCCTATCTCAACGTCCATGGCGCGGGCTATCGCGGCGTCTATGATTTTGCCGACCCCGATTCCTCGGTCTTCATCACGGCAACCGGCCAGTCCGGTCATTTCCTCTCCCGCCATTATGACGATCTGGGAGAGCTGTGGCGCCGCGGCGAATATGTGCCGATGAGCCTTGATCCCGAACTGGCCCATGCCGCCGCGGCGGGGGTCATGATGCTGACACCCGAAAGCGCGCCCTGACCCTTGCCCCGCGCCCTTTCGCCCCCTATATTCGGGGGCGAGAGGACGACCTCCCCTTCATGGACAATGCGCCGGGACGACCCGGCATGTTCCGAAAGGGAAAGCCATGGCCTGGGTCGCTCTTGTTGCCGCCGGTGTTCTGGAAATCGTCTGGGCGTTCTTCATGAAGAAGTCCGCGGGTTTCACGCTGGTCGTGCCCAGCCTCATCACCATCGTCACGATGATCGGCAGCTTCGGCCTCTTGTCGGTGGCCATGCGCAGCCTGCCCTTGGGCACCGCCTATACGATCTGGACCGGCATCGGCGCGGTCGGCGCCTTCGCGCTTGGCATCCTCGTGCTGGGAGAGGCCGCCACCCCGCTGCGCCTGCTGGCCGCCGCGCTGATCGTGGCGGGAATCCTGCTGATGAAACTCAGCAGCTGAACCCATTCATCTGTTCAGAAATATCCCGGGGGAGTCTCCGCAGGAGACGGGGGCAGCGCCCCCATCCCCGGCTCACAACTCGCGATACCGCTTTTCCTGCCGGGCCGTCCACAGCACGGACAGGGTCCAGCCGTCTTCGCCCTGCTCTTCCGCCGTCACCACGCCCTGACCATGCAGCCAGGCGCGGCGGCGGCCATCGGCAAAGCCCAGATGCAACTCGCGCGCGGTCTTTTCCTCGTCAAACGTGGCCGAGACCGCCTCCAGCAGCGCCGCCACGCCTTCGCCCGTCAGGGCCGAGACGGCAAAGACCTCGGGCCGCTGCGCCGCCTGCACCATCAGCGCCTCATGCTGCGACGGCTCGACAAGATCCAGCTTGTTCCAGACCTCGAACTTCGGGGTTCCGGGCTTCAGGCCCAGCGAGGTCAGGATCTCTTCGACATCCGCCGCCTGTTCGGCGGTTTCAGGATGCGAGATGTCGCGCACATGCAGCACCAGATCGGCCGAGAGCACCTCTTCCAGCGTGGCGCGGAAAGCGGCGACCAGCTGCGTCGGCAGGTCGGAGATGAATCCCACCGTGTCCGACAGGATGATCTTGCGGCCGGACGGCAGAACCACGCCACGCATCGTCGGGTCCAGCGTGGCGAAGAGCATGTCCTTGGCCAGAACCTCGGCCCCGGTCACCCGGTTGAACAGCGTGGATTTCCCCGCGTTGGTATAGCCCACCAGCGCGACGATCGGGAACGGCACCTTGGCGCGCGCCATGCGGTGCAGCTCGCGCGTCTTGACGACGCGGTCCAGCTGCCGTCGCAGGCGGACGACCTGATCGTCGATGGCGCGGCGGTCGGCCTCGATCTGGGTCTCGCCGGGGCCGCCCACGAAGCCAAAGCCGCCGCGCTGGCGTTCAAGGTGGGTCCAGGCGCGGACAAGGCGCGACCGCTGATAGGACAAGGCCGCCAGTTCCACCTGCAAAACCCCCTCACGGGTGCGGGCGCGGTCGGCGAAAATCTCAAGGATCAGGCTGGTGCGGTCCAGAAGCTTGACGCCCCATTCCTTTTCCAGATTGCGCTGCTGCACCGGGCTGACCGGGCCGTCGACCAGCACCAGTTCCACCCGGTCGGCCTTCAGCCGCGCCTTCAGCTCTTCAACCTTGCCGGTGCCGAACAGCATGCCGGGATGCACCTTTGGCAGGCGCACCACTTCGGCCCAAAGGACCTCCAGCCCCGGCAAGGCCGCGGCAAGACTGACCGCCTCGGCCAGCCCGTGTTCGGGCAGCCGGCGGGTCTGGCGCGCGCGTGTGTCCGGGTGCAGCACGACAGCCCGCGTGGGCAGCGCGGCCGTGACCTGCCATTTCCCACGCTCTTCCGGCGTGGGGAACAGGTCGTCATCATCATCTTCGACGGTCGAAATCAGTCGTCGCCTTCATAAAGATTGACCGGCGCCCCCGGCATGATGGTCGAGATCGCATGCTTGTAGACAAGCTGCGACTGGCCATCGCGGCGCAGAAGCACACAGAAGTTGTCAAACCAGGTGATCACCCCCTGCAGCTTCACCCCGTTGATCAGAAAGATCGTGACCGGAACCTTGGCCTTGCGGACGTGGTTAAGAAACGCGTCCTGCAGGTTTTGCTTTTCGCCAGCCATTGTTGTTTTGCCTTGCACTTTCCAGCCGCGTTGGCCGCGGCCTTGTGAATATCGTGGTCAATGCGTCTTCAGTTCCCTCGCCCCCGGCCAAAGACCGCAGGGCCATCGGAATATTATTCGGGACGGAGGGAGTTACCAGACCCTAATTCACCGCCGCGACAACAAGTTGCGCGAATGGCGGCATCCGGGCATCATCTTTTCCACTGCCGCCAGCTTTCCGGAACGATCAGGGCCACCAGCGCCAGCACCTCCAACCGCCCCACCACCATGGCCACGCCCAGAATCAGTTTCACCGCTGTGGACTGCGCACCGTAGGAGACCGGCTCTGCCACGGCCACCTGCGCCAGATTGCCGGTGGTGGTCAGCGCGGCCACGCCAAGGACCAGCGCCGGCTCGAACGCAAGGCCCGCAAGGTTCAGCGCCACGGTCACAAGGGCCAGCGACATGGCGAAAAGCATGAAGAACACCCAGGCCATATAGGCCCCCTCACGCGCTAGGCGGCGGCGGAACGCGCCCTTGCCGCCCACGGAATTGGGGTGGACGATCCGCTCCAGCTCTCGCTGCCCCTGCAGGAACAGGGCATAGACCCGGAGGAGTTTCACGCCCCCCGCCGTGGTGGCGACGCCGCCGCCCAGAATGGCCAGCCCCAGAAGCACCATTCCCGGCGCCCCGAGCCCGGCCCAGGCCCGGGCGGAGGACCACCACGCGCTTTCGTATCCCGTCGTCGTCAGGAACGAGACGGTGGTGAAGGTGGCCCCCCAGAAGGCACGGATCAGCCCGCCAAGCGTCTCGTTCTCCTGCGCCTGCGCCTCGCTCATCAGATGGCGCAGCAGCAGGGCCGCAACCACCAGCGCCACCACGACAAAGGCCAGCCGCAGTTCGGGGTCGCGCCACAGCGGTTCTTCCATGTGGGCGCGGCCCGGCATCGGCATCAGGGGGCGGCTCAGGGCCAGGCAAAGGAACAGGAAGACCAGCACCTCTCCCGGCAGGCCGCTGCCGGTGACCGACATGCCGATCCCGGCCGAGATGCCGCTGGTGGACAGGGTTCCCATGGCATGGGTCAGCGCCAGAAGCCCGTCTTCCCCCGCGATGAGAAGAAGAAGCCACAAGGCCAGCGTCAGCGCGGCATAGACCGGCAGCAGATCAAGCGCCTGCCGTTGCAGCCGCAGCCCCGCCTCGGCCGGGCGCTGGCTTTGGCCCGGCATGCCCGGACCGCGCCCCGGCACATGGCCGGACCAGACCTCGGCCCCGCCAAGGTTCAGCGGCGCAAGGATCGACCATGCCACCAGCAGGATGAAGAAGCCGCCGAACCAGCCTGTCAGCGCCCGCCACAGATGCACCGAGGGCGGCAGCCGTCCCGGCTCATAGACCGAGGCGCCGGTGGTCGAGAAGGTCGACAGCATCTCGAACCAGGCATTCACCCAGGTGGTGTCCGGCACCGCCACCCGCAAGGGCAGCGCCATGGCCAAAGGCAGGATCAGATAGGCGCCCGCCACGCTGGCCAGCTGCGCCTGCGCGGGATGGCGCAGGATGCGGTGATGGGTGGCAAGGCCCAGCATCACCGTCAGGACCAACAGGATCAGCCCGCCGTAAAAGAACGCCTGCGCCGTGGGGGCATCGCGCAGAATGGTGGCATGGGCCGCGGGCAGCCATGCCGACAGCGCCACCGCGC
Organism: Neotabrizicola sp. VNH66; assembly: GCF_049445895.1. NCBI lineage: Bacteria > Pseudomonadati > Pseudomonadota > Alphaproteobacteria > Rhodobacterales > Paracoccaceae > Neotabrizicola > Neotabrizicola sp. VNH66. The sequence continues at coordinate 53,396 of NZ_JBMSDW010000013.1, read as the reverse complement.
CCAAAAGCACGACCAGCAGCGGAAGTTCGGCCAGCTGGCGGCCCACGCCCCCGGCCATGTCAGAAGAAGTCGATCGAGACCTGCAGAAGGCGCTCGACCTCCGGCACGTCTTTGGCCATGGCGAAAAGTGCGATCACATCGCTCGCCTCGACCCGCATCTCGGCCGTGGGCTTCATCACCTTGTCGCCGCGCATGACGGCGCCGACCAAGACGCCTTCGGGAAAGTCGATGTCGCGGATCAGCTTGCCCGAGATGGGCGAGGTGGACAGGACCTGCGCCTCGATCAGCTCGGCCTCGGCATCGCCGATGGAATAGACCCCGCGCACCCGGCCATGGCGGATGTGCCGCAGGATCGACGACACCGTGGTCGCCCGGGGGTTGATATAGGCGTCGATGTCCAGGGGCGCCATCAGCGGCGCCAGCGTGGGGTCGTTCACCAGCGCGATGGCCAGGGGACAGCCCGCCTGCTTCGCCCGGACCGAGACAAGGATGTTTGTCTTGTCATCATCGGTCACGGCCAGCACGGCATCGGCCCGGTCCACCGCCGCCTCGGCCAGAAGGTCCATGTCCATGCCGTCGCCGTTCAGCACGATGGTGCGCTGCAGGCTGTCAGCGGCGCGTTCGGCGATGCTGCGGCTTTTCTCGATGATCTTGGCGCGCATCCGGCCCGACCGCGCCTCCAGCGCCTGTGCCACCGTCAGGCCCACATTGCCGCCGCCGATGATGACAATGCGTTCCTGCTTCTGGTTCTTCTTGCCGAAAACCTCCAGACAGCGGTTCACATCCTCGGAATGGGTGAAGACATAAATCTGATCCTCGGCCAGAAGCTGGTCGTCGGGATCGGGGGCAAATAGCCGGTCACCGCGCCGCAGCCCCACGACAATGGCGCGCAGCGTGGGGAACAGGTCGTTCAGCTGCCGCAGGGGCGTGTTCAGCACCGGGCAATCCTCGGTCAGCTGGATACCCAGAAGCTGTGCCCGCCCGCCCATGAACACCTCGGTGTCAAAGGTCGCGGGCGCCGCCAGCCGCTGCAGCGCGGCCTCGGCCACCTCACGCTCGGGCGAGATGATCACGTCGATGGCCAGCCGGTCCAGCGTGTAAAGGTCGGAATAGCCGGTCTCCAGATAGCTCTGGTCGCGGATGCGGGCGATCTTGCGGGTGACGTTGAAGGCGGCCTGCGCGATCTGGCAGCAGACCATGTTCACCTCGTCCGAATGGGTGGCGGCGATGATCATATCGGCATCGCGGGCGCCCGCGCTGGCCAGAACGTCCGGATGGCTGGCAAACCCCACCACGCCCTGCACGTCCAGCGTCTCGGTCGCGCGGCGCACCAGCTCGGCATTGGTGTCAACCACGGTGACATCGTTCTTCTCGCCCGCCAGATGGCGCGCGATCTGCCAGCCGACCTGCCCCGCACCGCAGATGATGACTTTCATGGCAACCCTCTCGCCGCGTGCCCGGCCTGTTTGTCAGATCGGACCCAGAGGGTCAATTCAGAGGGTCCATTCCGGCGTCCATTCCGCCCCGGATGCGCCAGAGATCACGCGCCGCCTTCCTCATCATCATCTTCGTCATCCAGATGGGCGGCGCGCCCGCCCGCCTTGGCCGTCGTCACCACGCCCAGGGATTTCAGCTTGCGGTGCAGCGCGCTGCGCTCCATCCCGACAAAGTTCGCGGTGCGGCTGATGTTGCCGCCGAACCGGTTGATCTGGGTCAGCAGATATTCCCGCTCGAACAACTCGCGCGCCTCGCGCAGCGGCAGGGTCGCCACCGCACTGCCCAGAACCATGCCCTCGCTGCCATCGCCCACCGGACCGGCAGAGCCGGGAAGCTCGCGCGATTCAATCGCACCGCTGGCTTCGCCCAGGATCAGCACCCGTTCGATGATGTTGCGCAGCTGGCGGATGTTGCCGGGCCATTGCATGGTCTGCAGCATCGCCTCGGCCTCGGGGGCAAGGTTGCGCAGCGGCAGGCCCTGGGTCCGGTGGAACCATGCCACGAAATGCCGGGCAAGCTCTGGGATATCGTCGCGCCGTTCCGCCAGCGAAGGCACCGGGATCGGCACCACGTTCAGCCGGTCGAACAATTCCTGCCGGAACCGGCCCGCGCGGATTTCCGCAGGCAGGTCGCGTGCGGTCGAGGAGATGACACGCAGGTCCACCCGCACCTTGTCGGTCCCGCCCGCGCGGGTGAACTGCTGTTCGGTCAGGACGCGCAGGATCTTCGACTGGGTGCCAAGCGGCATGTCACCCACCTCGTCGAAATAGACCACGCCGCCATGTGCCTGCTCCAGCAGACCCGGCTCCACCCCGCGACCGGGGGTTTCGCGGCCGAAGAGCACCTCTTCCATCCGTTCCGGCTCCACCGAGGCGGAAGAGACGGAGACGAAGGGCGCCGCCGCCCGGTTGGAATTCTGGTGGATGTAGCGTGCGGCCAGTTCCTTGCCCGAGCCTGACAGGCCCGTCAGCATCACCCGGCCGTTCGATTTCGTCACCTTGTCCAGCTGCGATTTCAGCGCCCGGAACGCGGCCGAAGATCCCACCATCTCGGACGAGGTCACGTCGCGGCGGCGCAGTTCCTGATTCTCGCGGCGCAGGCGGCTGGTTTCCATCGCGCGCGCCACAACGACCGTCAGCTGGTCGATGTTGAACGGCTTTTCGATGAAGTCATAAGCACCCTGCTTGATCGCGGCCACAGCGATTTCGACATTGCCATGACCCGAGATGATGATGACCGGAATATCCGGATTGTCGCGTTTCACCGTCTTCAGAATGTCGATCCCGTCCATCCGGCTGTCCTTCAGCCAGATGTCCAGAATCATCAGCGCCGGCGGCTCGGCGTTGATCTCGGCCATGCAGTCGTCGGAATTTCCGGCCAGACGGACCGAATAGCCCTCATCCTTGAGGATGTCGCCGATCAGTTCGCGAATGTCCTTTTCGTCGTCGACGATCAGAATGCTCATGCCTCAGCCTCCCTGCCCCTGCGGGCTATTGTTCGTCTGGCCCTGCGGGCCGATGTTGCGTCCCATGCGGCGCCGGGCCAGCCGCGGCAGGCGGATCTCGGCCATGGCGCCCGAATGGGCGTTTCCGTCAAAGACCGGCGCATCCAGCAGGGCCAGACTGCCGCCGTGTTCCTCGATGATCTTCTTCACGATGGGCAGGCCAAGGCCGGTGCCCTTCTCGCGCGTGGTCACATAGGGTTCGAACAGCCGCGCGCGGTCTTCGGGCAGGCCGATGCCATTGTCCATGATGCGCAGCAGGTTTTCGCTGTCACCCGCGGTCAGCTCCACCCGGATCTCGGGGACATAGCCTGCGGGCGCCCCTTTTTCCACAAGGCTTTCCGTGGCTTCACCCGCGTTCTTGATCAGGTTCGTCAGCGCCTGCATGATCATGGTGGCATCCAGATCCATCATCACCGGCCCTTCGGGCAGCGTCGCGGCAAAGCGCACCCCGGGCTGGCCCGCCTTCTGCAGGGTCAGCGCATCCTTCACCAGCTGCAGCAGATCATTCTCGCGCCGGTCGGGTTCGGGCATCCGCGCGAATTTGGAAAACTCATCCACGATCCGCCGCAGATCATTGGTCTGCCGCACGATGACATCCGTCAGCCCCTCCAGATCCTCGACATCGCGGACCTGCGTGCGGAACTTGCGCTTCAGCCGCTCGGCCGAGAGCGCAATCGGCGTCAGCGGGTTCTTGATCTCATGCGCGATGCGGCGGGCCACATCGCCCCAGGCCGCCATCCGCTGGGCCGAGACCAGATCGGTCACATCGTCGAAGGCCACCACATAGCCCTCCAGCGCGCCCTCGGCGCCGCGCCGCTCGCTCATCCGCACCAGCAGGGATTCCAGCTTGCCGCGGCGGGTCAGGCGCAGCTCTTCCTGCGCGACGCTGCGGCTGTCTTCACGCAGGCTGTCGTAAAGCGGCAGGAACTCGGGCACGGTTTCGGCGATCGGCAGGTCGTGGAAGGCGCCGCTCAGATCCAGCAGCCGGGTCGCCGCGCGGTTGACGAATTCCACCCGTCCGCCCGCATCCAGCCCCATGACCCCGGCCGTGACGTTGGACAGAACGGAATCGAACAGCCGCCGTTGCTCCTCGGTGCGGGCATGGCTTTCCATCAGCGCCACCCGCTGGCCTTTCAGCTGCCGGGTCATCTGGTTGAACAGCCGCCCCAGCATGGCGATTTCATCGTCGCCCTCTTCCTCGGTCACGCGCACGTCCAGATCGCCCGCGCCCACCCGCTGCGCCGCCCCCGCCAGCCGCCCCACCGGACGCGACAGACGTTCGGCGAACCACAGGCCCAGCCAGATCGCGGCCAGGATCAGGATCAGCGCAATACCCAGATAGATCAACGCAAAGTTGAGGAGAAGCCGCCCGCGATCACCTTCCAGCTGATTGTAGATCTTCACCGTCTCCTGCGTGTCATCCAGCAGGGACAGCAGGCGGCCGTCCACCTCGCGGCTGACATAAAGGTAACGGTCCGGAAAGGCGGCCAGATGGACCAGCGCACGATATTCGTTGCTGGGCCAGTCCGCGATCAGCACCACCTGTCCGGACCGGGCCTTGGCAAGGTCGTCCTCGCTCACCGTCTCGAACCCGAAAAGATAGGACCGGTCGCCCCGCGATTTCAGCGCCCCGGTGCCGTCGATCAGATAGGCCTCTTTCAGTCCGCGCTGCACCAGATCCTGCCCCTGGCTCAGAAGCGGACGCAGCTGATCGTCGCGCAGAACCACCGCCTGCTGGCGGGCGCGGTTCAGGTAATTGGCCAGCGCCACCGCATCCTGCGCCAGATCGCCGCCCTGTTCGGCTTCATAGGCCTGTGCCGCAGTCAACGAGGCGCCGACCACCGAACGGACCCGGTCCGAAAACCAGCCCTCAAGCCCCAGATTGACCGAGACGACGGCGAAGACCGCGACCAGCACGGTCGGCACCAGCGCCACCCCGGCAAAGACACCGGACAGCCGTAGGTGCAGGCGCGATCCCGCCGATCTGCTGCGCCGGTCGGCAATCATCCGCGCAACACGCGCCATGACCAGCGCGGCAATCAGCAGGACATAGACGAAATCGGCCAGCAGGATCAGCCGCAGCACAGGCGACAGGCCGCCCTGATTCATCGGCCCGAGCAGCAGGACCGAGGCCACCACAAGGACCGGCCCAAGGAACACCAGCCCCAGCGTCACGGCCGTCTGCACCCGGCGCTGCCGCCGCAGCGACGCCATTCTGGTCCAGACATCTCTGCGAATGACGCGCTGCAATTCCGACATAACCCGGCAACATCTTGTGGCGGCCCGGGGCTGAAACCCCGGCGACACGCTTGATGTTGCGGTTTTACATCAGCTTGCGGCGCCGTGTCACGCGGATATCGAGGTCGGTGATCTTCTTGCGCAGGGTATTACGGTTGATGCCAAGAAGGTCGGCGCATTTCGCCTGATTGCCGCCGGTCGCATCCAGCGCAATCTCGATCAGTGGCATTTCCACTTCCTTCAGGATCCGCTGATAGACCCCCGCCGGAGGCAGCTGGCCGCCGTGCAGATCGAAGTAGCGCTTCAGGTGCCGCGCCACGCTGGCCGACAGCTTTTCGCTTTCAACCGCGCCCTTCAGCGGCTCGGCCGCAGGCTGCTGGCCCAGAATGGCCGAGACCTCGGCCTTGGAAATCTCGGCATCGGCCGAGGTGACCAGCAAGCGGCGGATGCTGTTTTCCAGCTGCCGCACATTGCCCGGCCAGCCATGGGCGCGGATCAGATCGCGCGCATCGGCCGACAGGCGGCGGACCGCGCCGAAATCCCGCTCTCCCTTGGCCAGAAAATGCTCGGCCAGAAGGGGGATGTCCTCCACCCTTTCCCGCAGCGACGGGACGTGCAGCGTCACGCCGCCCAGCCGGAAATACAGGTCCTGCCGGAAGGCGCCCGCTTCCATCCGCGCGCCAAGGTCCACCTGGCTGGTGGCCATGACCCGCGGCGCCTTGTCGCCCAGCATGTCCAGAAGCCGCACCACGCGGGCCTGGGTATCCTCATCAAAATCGGCCACCTCGTCAAAGACGACAGAGCCGCCCTTGGCCCGCGCGATCAGGCTGGCCGGACCTTCCACGCCCTGCAGATCCGACGCCTGCGCCACCACGAAGGGCAGCGTGCGGCGGTCCGAGAAATCGTGGATCGCACGGGCCAGAAGGCTTTTGCCGGTACCCGACTCGCCGGTGATCAGCACCGGAATGTCGGTGTTCATCACCTTGGCCACCAGACGATACAGCGCCTGCATCGCGGGGGTGCGGCCCACCAGCGGCAGATCCTCCACCGCTTCGCGCACGGGCTGCGTCACCTTGGGCGCGCGGCGCTTCTGTTCCAGCGCGCGGGCGCTGCGCTTCATCAGATCGGGCAGGTCAAAGGGTTTCGGCAGATAGTCGAAGGCTTCGGCCTCGGCCGCCTGAATGGCGGTCATGATGGTGTTCTGCGCCGAAATCACGATGACCGGCAGACCGGGCCGCATCTTGGCGATCCGCGGCAGCGCATCCAGCCCGTTTCCGTCCGGCATGATCACATCCGAGATGACCAGATCGCCCTTGCCCTCTTCGACCCACCGCATCAGCGTCATCAGGCTGGAGGTCGCATGCACCTTGCAACCCGCGCGTGTCAGCGCCTGCGTCAGCACCGTGCGGATCGTGCGGTCGTCATCGGCGACCAGAATCGTGCCATCCATGTCAGATGTCCTTCTGCTTGTCCTTGGGCGCCAGCGGCAGCGAGATCCGGAACGAGGTGCGCCCCGGCACCGAATCGACCGAAATCCACCCCTCGTGGTCCGCCACGATCTTTGACACCAGTGCCAGCCCCAGCCCGGTGCCGTTCTCGCGCCCCGAAACGAAGGGTTCAAAGATTTCCCCGGCAATCTCGGGCGGCAGGCCCGGGCCGTCATCGGTGATCTCGATGTTCAGCGGCAGCGTGCTGTGGATGCCGTCCCGCCGCCGCACCCGAAGCGAGCGGTCATAGAAGGTGCGCAACCGGATGGTGCCGCCCGCCGCGCCCGCCGCCTCGGCCGCGTTCTTGATCAGGTTCAGGAACACCTGCATCAGCTGATCCGGATCGGCCCATGTCGGGGGCAGCGAAGGGTCGTAATCCTCAAGGATCGTCATATGCGCGGCAAAGCCCACAAGGGCGGACCGCCGCGCGCGGTCCAGCGCATCGTGGATGTTCACCGGACGGCGGTCGGGCGGACGGACATTGCCGAACTGCTCGACCTGTTCCAGCAGCTTCACGATCCGCCGGGTTTCCTCGACGATCAGATCGGTCAGTTCGCGGTCTTCCTGCGTCAGGCTCATCGACAGCAGCTGCGCGGCCCCCGCAATCCCGGCGAGCGGGTTCTTGATCTCATGCGCCAGCATCTCGGCCATGCCGATGGCCGATTTTGCCGCCGTCTTGGCCCCCATCGACCGCCCGAGCCTGTCCGCAATCTCGCGCGGGGACAGGATCAGCAGGATCATCTCGGGGTTGTCATGCATCGGCGCCAGATGCAGCGTGCATTGCACCGGCGCCCGCTCGCCCGAGGTCACGTCCACATCGTTGACATTCAGGCCGGACTGGTTGCGCCGGGCCCGGGCAAAGGCCTCTTCCATCGGGGCGTCGATGGCCAGCCGGTCCAGCACGGGTTGCCCCGACAGCGCCTTGGCCGAAGCGTTCAGGAACACTTCCGCCGCCGGATTGGCCTCGGCGATCAGGCCCTTTGAATCGACCAGCAGCGAGGGCAAGGGCAGCGAGGCCCAGATCACCCCGGGCACGGGATAGGGAGAGCGATAAGGTGTCACGCGGCCTCCTCCATCTCGGAAAATGTATCTTCGATGCGGCGGCAGACCTCTGCGGGGTCTACCGAAGTCAGGATGCCGTCGCGGGCATGGTCCAGCCCGGCCGCCTCCAGATACCAGCCCAGATGCTTGCGCGCGCAGCGCAGGCCCAGATCGCGGCCGTAGAAGGACAGCATGTCCTGATAGTGGCCCAGGATCAGCGCGCCCAGATCGCGGCCTTCGGGAATTTTCGGCGCGGGCGTGCCGTAAAGGTCATGCGCGATCTCTGCCAGCCGCCACGGCTTGCCCTGCGCGCCACGGCCCACCATGACGCCATCGGCGCCGCTCTGGTCCAGCGCGGCTCGGGCGGTGTCGCCATCGACGATATCGCCGTTCGCCACCACCGGGATCGTGACCGCCTCCTTGACGCGGCGGATCGCGGCCCAGTCGGCATGGCCCTTGTAGAACTGGCAGCGCGTGCGGCCATGGATCACCACCATCCGCACGCCAGCCCCTTCGGCCCGGCGTGCCAGATCGGGCGCATTCAGCAGATTGTCATCCCAGCCCAGCCGGGTTTTCAGCGTGACCGGCACCTTGACCGCCGCCACCACCGCCTCCACCAGCTCCAGCGCCAGATCCAGATCGCGCAGCAGGGCCGAGCCGCAGAGGCCCGTGGTCACCCGCTTCGACGGGCAGCCCATGTTGATGTCGATGACGCGGGCACCCTGCCCTTCGCACCATTTCGCGGCCTCAGCCATCAGCGCGGGGTCACGGCCCGCCAGCTGCACCGAGGTCGCCACCTCTTCGAACCCCAGCTCCGCCCGCGCCCGCGCTTCGGGCCGGTTGCGCAGCACTTCGTCGCTGGCGACCATCTCGCTGACCACCAGCCCCGCACCGAATTGCCCCACCAGCCGGCGGAACGGCAGGTCGGTGATCCCCGCCAGCGGAGCCAGCAGGACGGGCGGGTCGGCGGTCACGGGACCGAGTGTCAAAGGCTGGACGTTCAGGGGCAAAGGCCTTTTCCTTGTGCGGTTGGTCAACAGCTAGCGCATAGCGGCGCGGGGGCAACGGGCGACGGGATCAATTCTGCCACCAAATAAGGCAATGCGCAAATTTTGTGCAAAAATGCCTGTTCCTGCGCCAGATTGTCAGGCCTGCCCGCTTCCCCTAGAGAGGCAGCACAGCCGACAGGACCCCAACCATGCCCCTGCCCCCCGCCTCACCCGACTCCCGCAGCGATACGCTTGTCATCATCGTGGCCGCGGGCCGTGGCGCCCGCGCCGGGGGTGGGCTGCCCAAACAATGGCGCAACCTCAGCGGGAAACCCGTGATCGCCCATACGGTTGCCGCCTTCGGCCTGCTGCCGGTTCTGGTGGTGATCCACCCCGATGACCATGCACGGGCCAAGGCCGCCCTGCCCGGCGTGACGCTGATCGAGGGCGGCGACAGCCGCGCCGCTTCGGTGCGCAACGCGCTGGAGGCTGTGGCGGACAAGGGCTATGCCCGCGTCCTGATCCATGATGGTGCCCGTCCTCTCGTCTCGGCCGCGCTGATCGGCCGCATGCGGGCGGCGCTGGACCGCTCTCCCGCCGCGGCGCCCGCGCTGGCAGTCACCGATGCGCTTTGGCGGGGCGACGGAGATCGCGTGACCGGCACGCAATCGCGCGACGGGCTTTACCGCGCCCAGACCCCGCAGGCCTTTCACTTCACCGCCATCCTGGCCGCGCACCGCAGCCATGGCGCGGAGGCCGCCGATGATGTCGAGGTCGCCCGCGCCGCTGGTCTTGACGTGACCATCGTCGAGGGCGAGGAGGACAATCTGAAGCTGACCTTCCCGGGTGATTTCGCCCGGGCCGAGGCGATCCTGAAAGGGCGCGACATGAATATCCGCATGGGCAACGGCTATGACGTGCATGCCTTCACCGAAGGCGACCATGTCTGGCTTTGCGGGGTGAAAGTGCCGCATGGCCGCGCGCTTCTGGGCCATTCCGATGCCGATGTCGGCATGCATGCCCTGACCGATGCGATCTATGGCGCGCTGGCGCAGGGCGACATCGGCCGCCATTTTCCGCCGTCCGACCCGCAATGGAAGGGCGCGGCCAGCCATATCTTCCTGACCCATGCCATCGGCCTGGCGCGCTCTCAGGGGTATGAGTTGATGAACTGCGACATCACGCTCGTCTGCGAACGGCCGAAGATCGGTCCCTATGCCCTTGACATGCAGGCGGAACTTGCCCGCATCATGGGGGTGGATGCCACCCGCGTCAGCGTGAAGGCCACCACCTCCGAACGTCTGGGCTTCACCGGGCGCGAAGAGGGGATCGCCGCGTTGGCCACCGCCGTTCTGGGAAGATCATGAGCACTGCCATCGCCACCGTCCTCGGCCTCGGCCATCTGCGCCCGGCCTCCGGCACATGGGCCTCTGCCGCGGCGGTGGTGCTGGCCGTGGCCGCCTATCAGGCGGGCGGCGCGCTTCTGGTGCCCGTGGCCTTCGTGCTGGCCACCATGCTCGGATTCTGGGCGGTGCCGCGCTATCTGGCAGGCCGCAGCGACACCGACCCGTCCGAGGTGGTGATCGACGAGGTCGCGGGCCAGCTTCTCGCCCTGTGTTTCACCGTGATCCCGCTCTGGCGCCACGGGGTGCCGGACCTTCTCCTTGCCGCATGGCCGGGCTGGGTCGTGCCCTTCCTCCTGTTCCGCCTCTTCGACATCTGGAAGCCCTGGCTCGTCGGCCGGGCCGACCGCCGCCACGATGCCGCGGGCGTCATGCTGGATGACCTCTGGGCCGGGCTTTTCGCGGGCCTTGGCTCCACCGCGCTGGCGGGCCTCTATCATGGTCTGGTGCAGCCATGGCTGGGCTGAGCCTGCCGGAACAGGTGCTGCAGGCCGCGCGCTTCTGGGGCCTTCGTCTCGCCACGGCAGAAAGCTGCACCGGCGGGATGGTCGCGGCCGCGCTGACCGACATTCCCGGCTCTTCGGATGTGTTCGACCGCGGTTTCGTCACCTATTCCAACGCCGCCAAGACCGACATGCTGGGCGTCGCGCCCCGTACCCTTGCCGACCATGGCGCCGTCAGCGAAGAGGTGGCGGTGCAGATGGCGCAGGGCGCGCTGGACCATTCGCTGGCCGATGTGGCGGTCTCGATCACCGGCATCGCCGGCCCCGGCGGCAGCGAGCACAAGCCCGAAGGCCGCGTCTGCTTCGCCATCGCCCGCCACGGACAGCCCACCCGGTCCGAGACGGTGGAATTCGGCGCCCTTGGCCGGGCGCAGGTCCGCATCGCCGCCCGCGACCATGCGCTGCGCCTGATCCTCACCGCGCTGGACTGACCGGCCGTACAGCAAACTTCCGGTATTCTGGCAGCTCCCGGCCCTCAGGCCCCGCACGGACCGAACCACCTGCGGAAAGCCATCACCGCCCCCGCGCCAGACCTGATCGCCGCAAGCCTCCTTCCCCCTTCATCTTGGTAAAAATATCCTGCGGGGAGGCCCGGAGGGGTGCAAACCCCCTCCTGGCGCGCGGCGGGGCGGCTCAGCCCTTGGCCTCGCGCGCCGCAACCGGATGGCCGGCGGCCTTCCAGCCCGAAAACCCGCCCCGCAGCGAGGCGCAGGTCAGGCCCATCTGCTGCGCCACCTCGGCCGCCAGAAGCGATCTCCAACCTGAGGCACAGTAGAACACATAGCGCTTGCCTTCGGCGAACCACAGCTTGTGATAGGGGCTTTCGGGGTCGATCCAGAATTCCAGCATACCGCGGGGGGCGTGGCGGGCGCCGGGGATCATGCCCTCCCGCTCCAGCTCGCGCGGGTCGCGGATATCGACGAAAACGGTATCCGGGTCGGCATGCGCCAAAGTTGCCGCATCGGCCTCGACCGAGGCAACGGTTGCATCCGCCCGTGCGAGCAGGTCCTTGTATCCCAGTGCCATCTTCGCCCCTCCTTGCGAGTCGCACGCCATTCTGCGACGCCCTCGCCGCCGCCGCCAGCCGGGACTGCCGATGACCCACGCCCCCGTTCCCCGCCTTGCCGTTCTGGCCGTCTGTCTGCAGGGCGACCGGGTGCTTCTGGTCCGCCGCCGCAATCCGCCGGACGCGGGCCTCTGGGGCTATCCCGGCGGCCATGTCGAATGGGGGGAAACGCTGGCGCAGGCCGCTGCCCGTGAACTGGCCGAAGAAACCGGCGTCACCGCCACGCCCCTTTGCCCCATCGACGCGCTGGAGCTGATCCTGCGCGACGACACTGGCCGGATCAGCCATCATTTCCATCTGGTGGCCATCCTTTGCCGCTATATCGACGGCACGCCGGTGGCGCAGGATGATGCGCTGGAGGCCGGGTTCCTGCCCGTAGCCGAGGTTCTGGCCGCCTCCCGGCCGCAAAGCGCCGATGTCGACCGGGTGCTGCGCCGCGCGCTGGACCTTGCGGCGGCAACCGGCGGTGATGCAGACTTGCCCCCGCTGCCGCCGGACCCCGGTCCGGCAGGGAAAGGACCGACACCATGACCGCACCGGAACCGAGAACCGTCTATCTGGCCGATTACCGCCCGTTCAGCCACCTGATCGACCGGGTGGAGCTGACCTTCCGGCTGGCGCCGCAGGCCACCCGCGTGGCGGCCCGGCTGCATCTGCGCCCGAACCCCGATTGCCGCGGCCATCATGTGCTGCGGCTGGATGGCGAGGATCTGCGGCTGATCTCGGCCCGGATCGACGGCCATGCCGTGGATGTGACGCCGGACGACACCGGGCTGACGATACCCGCGGCGCTTCTGCCCGATGCGCCTTTCGTGCTGGAAACCGAGGTCGAGATCGCGCCCGAGGGCAATACCGCGCTGGAAGGCCTGTATATGTCCCGCGGCATGTATTGCACCCAATGCGAGGCCGAGGGCTTCCGCAAGATCACCTTCTACCCCGACCGCCCCGATGTCATGGCGCGCTTTCACGTCCGCATCGAAAGCGATCTGCCGGTTCTCCTGTCCAACGGCAACCCCGTGGCCCATGGCCCCGGCTGGGCCGAATGGGACGATCCCTGGCCGAAGCCCGCCTATCTTTTCGCACTGGTCGCGGGCGATCTGGTGGCGCACCGCGACAGCTTCACCACCGCCTCGGGGCGCAAGGTCGATCTGGCGATCTGGGTGCGCCCCGGCGATCTGGACCGCTGCGCCTATGCGATGGACAGCCTGATCCGGTCGATGCGGTGGGACGAACAGGTCTATGGCCGCGAATACGATCTGGACGTGTTCAACATCGTTGCCGTCGATGATTTCAACATGGGCGCGATGGAGAACAAGGGGCTGAACATCTTCAACTCCAAACTGGTGCTGGCCAGCCCGGAGACCGCGACAGATGACGATTACGCCCGGATCGAGGCGGTGATCGCGCATGAATATTTTCACAACTGGACCGGCAACCGCATCACCTGCCGCGACTGGTTCCAGCTGTGCCTGAAGGAAGGGCTGACCGTCTACCGCGACCAGCAGTTTTCCGGCGACATGCGGTCCCATGCGGTGAAGCGGATCGAGGATGTGCTGGCGCTGCGCGCGCGCCAGTTCCGCGAGGATCAGGGGCCGCTGGCCCACCCCGTCCGCCCCGAAAGCTTTATCGAGATCAACAACTTCTACACGGCCACCGTCTATGAAAAGGGCGCCGAGATCATCGGCATGCTGAAGACGCTGGTGGGCGATGACGGCTACCGCAAATCACTGGACCTGTATTTCGACCGCCACGATGGCGAGGCGGCCACGATCGAGGACTGGCTGAAGGTGTTCGAAGACGCCACCGGCCGCGATCTGGCGCAGTTCAAACGCTGGTATTCCGAGGCAGGCACCCCGCGGCTCTCGGTTTCGGACGACTGGCAGGACGGCACCTATACGCTGACCTTCACCCAGACAAACCCGCCCACCCCCGGCCAACCGGAGAAGGCGCCGAAGGTGCTGCCGATTGCCGTGGGTCTTCTGAACCCCAATGGCGATGAGGTGGTGCCCACGACCGTTCTGGAGATGACCGAAACGACGCAGAGCTTCCGGTTTGAGGGGCTTGCGGCAAAGCCGGTGCCGTCGATCCTGCGCGGCTTCTCGACCCCGGTGGTGCTGGACCGCGCCTCCTCTCCCGCCGAACGGGCGTTCCTGCTCGCCCATGACACCGACCCGTTCAACCGCTGGGAAGCGGGGCGCGCGCTGGCCAAGGACATGCTGTCGGCCATGGTGACCGATGGCGCGCCGCCCGCCGCCGACTGGCTGGAGGCACTGGCCCGGCTGGCCTTTGATGACACTCTGGACCCCGCCTTCCGCGCGCTGGCGCTGCGGCTGCCATCCGAAGATGACATGGCGCAGACGCTGCATGCGGCGGGCCACGTGCCGGACCCCGATGCCATCCATGCCGCACGGCGCGCCGCGGGCGATGCGCTGGCCGCGCGACTGGCGCCGCGCCTGCCCGGGCTGATTGCCGCGCTGACCGATGCGGGCCCTTTCCACGCCGATGCCGCCGCGGCGGGCCGCCGGGCGTTGCGCGGCGCGGCGCTGCATCTGATCACCCGCACCGATGGCGGCGCGGCGGCGCGCGCGGCCTTTGCCGCGGCGGGCAACATGACGGAGACGACCGCCGCCCTGTCCGCCCTTCTGGACATCGGGCAGGGAGAGGCGGAACTAGCCGCCTTCGAGACGAAGTGGCGCCATGACCGGCTGGTCATGGACAAGTGGTTCATGCTGCAGACCCTGCTGGCCGCGCCCGACCGCACCGCCGCCACGGTGGAGCGGCTGACCCGCCACCCCGATTTCGACTGGAAGAACCCCAACCGCTTTCGCGCGGTGATCGGCGCGCTGTCGGCCAATCACGCCGGGTTCCACCACGCCTCGGGCGCGGGCTACCGGCTTCTTGCGGACTGGCTTCTGACGCTGGACCCCAAGAACCCGCAGACCGCGGCGCGCATGTCCACCGCGTTCGAGACCTGGCCCCGCTATGACGGCATCCGGCAGGCGCTGGTCCGGGTGGAGCTGGACCGCATCCTTTCCACCCCGGGCCTCAGCCGCGATCTGACGGAAATGGCCGGGCGTATGCTGGCGGCAGGTGGCTGAATGCAAAAGGGCGGGACCCAAGGTCCCGCCCTGTCATTCGATGCCACGAAGAGATCAGGCCTTCTGGCAATAGGGCTGGGACGAGGTCCATTCCGCCATCTGCGCCCGCGCCTTCGACTTGCGGAACGGGCCCCAGTCGCGGCCAAGGCCTTTCTTGCCATTGCCCGCGACCATGCCGTCGGCGGCCACCTTTTCGGCGAAAATCTCCACCGCGCAGGACAGGTTCTCGCCCCCGTCCTTCAGCGCCGAGACCGAGGTGGCATCGCAGCCATGACCCTTTGCCGTGATGGGCGAGATCTGCATCAGCCCGATATAGCGCCCGCCGCCGCCAGTCACTTCCGGCGTGAAACGGCTTTCGTGATAGGAGACCGCGCTCATCAGCCCGACCCAGAAGGCCCGGCGTTCCGAGATGGAGGCATCGGCATAGCCGGGGCACCAGGTGGCAATGTCGGACGGCACAACATCGGCCAGGACATCATCCTTGGCGGCCACCGCCTCCATCGCCTCGACCGTCCATTCGGCCCCTTCCGCACGTTCGGCCCAGCCCATCGGAGCACCGGCCAGCAGGCTTTCCATATCCGTCTTCCCCCCTTCCGAGGCCACGCAGGCCGAAAGCGACAAAGCGGCCACAAGCGCCGCAGCGGCGGGGCGAAGGGCGGTGTGAATGGTCATGCCAAAGTTCCAGCGTTGTTTCCCGCACCCGCTCTGCCAGTGGCCAGAGGCTTGGGCGCAAAGCGGCCCCTACACGCAGATTCGCCGGTCTGACTACTGCGGCACGGCGCGGCGGGCGGGAATCCGCCCATTGCAACACCAGAAAAACACCGGTTTTCCGCCGATTCAGACCGGTTTTCCGACCGGAGGCTGTAAAATGCAGACGCCATCCCGGCGGAGCGCCCGGACCTGCGGCACCGGGATTGGCCCCTTGCCCCGTGGCCGCGGGCGGCCTAAACGAAACCAGACCTCTCTTTATACAGGCCCGCCATGCTTGACCTGACCTTCACGCCACCCGTCCCCAAAACCATTGCCGGGGCCAAGCATGACTGGGAACTGGTCATCGGGATGGAGATCCACGCGCAGGTTTCGTCCAACGCGAAACTGTTCTCGGGCGCCTCCACCGCCGTGGGGGCAGAGCCGAACACCAATGTCTCCTTCGTGGATTGCGCGATGCCCGGCATGCTGCCCGTCATCAACGAATTCTGCGTGGAACAGGCGGTCCGCACCGGGCTTGGCCTGAAGGCGGGGATCAACCTCCGCTCGGCCTTCGACCGCAAGAACTATTTCTACCCGGACCTGCCGCAGGGCTATCAGATCAGCCAGCTGTATCACCCGATCGTGGGTGAGGGCGAGGTGATCGTGGAACTGTCGCCCGGCGTCGCGCGCCGGGTGCGGATCGAACGCATCCATCTGGAACAGGATGCGGGCAAGTCGATCCATGACATTGACCCGAACCTCAGCTTCGTGGATTTCAACCGCACCGGCGTGGCGCTGATGGAGATTGTCAGCCGCCCCGACATCCGCGGCCCGGAAGAGGCCGCCGCCTATGTGGTGAAGCTGCGCCAGATCCTGCGCTATCTGGGCACCTGCGACGGCAATATGCAGAACGGCAACCTGCGCGCCGATGTGAACGTGTCGATCTGCCGCCCCGGCCAATATGAGAAATTCATCGAGACCGGCGATTTCAGCCACCTCGGCACCCGTTGCGAGATCAAGAACATGAACTCGATGCGGTTCATTCAGGCCGCCATCGACTATGAGGCGCGCCGCCAGATCGCCATTGTCGAAGACGGCGGTTCGGTGGTGCAGGAAACCCGCCTCTACGATCCCGACAAGAACGAGACGCGCTCCATGCGGTCCAAGGAAGAGGCGCATGATTACCGCTACTTCCCCGATCCCGACCTTCTGCCGCTGGAGATTGAGCAGGCCTGGGTCGATGACATCGCCGCCGGAATGCCGGAACTGCCCGATGCCAAGAAGGCCCGGTTCATGGGTGATTACGGGTTGTCGGACTACGATGCCTCGGTCCTGACGGCGGAACTGGAGAATGCCAGCTATTTCGACGCCGTGGCCAAGGGCCGCGACGGCAAGCTGGCCGCGAACTGGGTGATCAATGAACTCTTCGGCCGGCTGAAAAAGGAAGGCACTGAGATTGCCGACAGCCCGGTTTCCGCCGCGCAGCTGGGCGGAATCGTGGATCTGATCTCGGCCCAGACCATCTCGGGCAAGATCGCCAAGGACCTGTTCGAAATCCTCTGGACCGAAGGCGGCGACCCGGCCGAAATCGTCGAATCCCGCGGCATGAAGCAGGTGACCGACACAGGCGCGATCGAGGCGGCGGTGGATCAGATCATCGCGGACAACCCCGCGCAGGTGGAAAAGGCCAAGGCCAATCCGAAACTGGCGGGCTGGTTCGTGGGCCAAGTGATGAAGGCCACCGGCGGCAAGGCCAATCCGGCGGCCGTCAACGATCTGGTGGCCAAGAAGCTGGGCCTGTAGCCGCCCCCTCCGCGCGTCGCAGTCGCAGACCGCGGGCCTGTCCTCGGCCCGCGGCTTTCGGCCCTTTGTGCTAAAGCGTGGCGGCCAGCGTACCAAGCTGGTCGGCCACGGTGCCCCATCCGTCCTGGAACCCCATTTCCTGATGCCGGGCCGCGCCTTCGGCCGTGCGGTGGATTGCGCGGGCGCGGTAGCGTGTCCCCTCGCCCTCGGCCGCAATGCTGGTGAAGGCGGTGAAGCCAAAGATCGCAGCCACCGGGCGGAATCCTTCGGACATCAGATCGGTCCAGATGATCTGCCGCCCCGGATCAACATCAAGGATGCAGAAATCCATCACCTGCGGCGGCTGGTCGGGGATGACAAAGACCATGCGGAAGGCCCCGCCCGGGTGCAGGCCGATCTCGGCCCGCGTCGTTGTCACCGGCGCGGGCGTCCACCAGCGGCAGACAAGATCAGGCTCGGTCAGGCAACGCCAGACCTTGGCGGGCGGCGCCGCAAACAGCCGGCTGACCTCCAATGCGGCCGTCACAGCGTGAGCGCCAGCGCGTCAAGCTGGGCCGCGGCGGTGCCCCAACCGTCATGGAACCCCATCTGTTCATGTGCCACGCGCTTTTCGGCATTGGGATGCAGCGCCACCGCCCGGTAAAGCGTACCCGTCCCCTCCGGCTCCATGAAGACATAAGAGGTGAAGCCGAAGCTTTCCCCCGCCGGGCGCCAGTCGCCCTGCAACAGATCCGTGGTCACAAGGCGGCGTTCATGTTCCAGATCCAGAATGCAGCCATGGCCCGACATGCTGCCGTGGTCGGGAACGTCCATCGTATAGATGAAACTGCCGCCGCGGCGCAGGTCGATGCTGACATCGCGCGTCACCACCGGCTTCGGCGCGAACCATTGCTCCAGCAGCGCCGGTTCCGTCCAGCAGCGCCAGACCTTGGCGGGCGGCGCCTTCGGATGGCGGATCAGCTCCAGATCGGTATCAGGGTTCAGTTGCATCGCCGTCCTCCATGGTTTCCAGAAAAGCCTCCAGCCGGTCCAGCCGCGCCTCCCACTCGGTGCGGCGCTCGGCCAGCCAGGCCTCGGCTATGGTCATGACGCGCGGGACCGCCCGGCAGATCCGGGTGCGCCCGGTCTTTTCGCTCTCGATCAGCCCGGCCTCTTCCAGCACGGAAAGGTGGCGCATCACCGTGGGCAGGCGCAACCCGGTGGGACGGGCCAGTTCGCTGACCGGCGCAGGCCCTGCCGACAGACGCTGCACCATGCCGCGCCGCGTCGGATCGGCCAAAGCCGCGAAGACCAGCGAAAGATCGGGATCATGCTTAGCCATATGGCTATCTATCATGCGGGCGGCTTGGGCGGCAATATGGAACTTTGCCAACCGGCTAAGTTTTCCGCCCCCGAACGCCCAAAGCCAGTTTCCCGCCCGCCGCGGGTTGATTGCCGCCCGCTGCCGCCCCTATCCTGCCCCCGACCAGAGAGCAGAAAGCCGGAGTGATCCCATGACCGACCGCATTGAAAAGGCAGGGCTGTCCGTTGCCGCGGAACTTGCCGTCTTTGTCGAGACGCAGGCCCTGCCCGGCACCGGCGTCCCGGCCGAGACGTTCTGGGCGGGGCTGGCGGCCGCGGCAGATACCCTTGGCCCGAAGAACCGGGCGCTTCTGGCCCGCCGGGACGAGATCCAGACCCAGATCGACGACTGGCATAGGGCCCGCGGTGGCCAGCCCTTCGATGCCGAAGCCTATGAGGCTTTCCTGCGCGAGATCGGCTATATCGTGCCGGAAGGGCCGGATTTCCGCATCGACACCGCTAATGTGGACCCCGAAATCGCCAATGTTCCCGGCCCGCAGCTGGTGGTGCCGGTGATGAACGCCCGCTATGCGCTGAACGCCGCCAATGCCCGCTGGGGCAGCCTTTATGATGCGCTCTATGGCACCGATGCGCTTGGCAGCGCGCCCTCGGGCAAGGGCTATGACCCGGCGCGCGGCGCCAAGGTCATCGACTGGGCGCGCGGCTTTCTGGACAGCGCGGTGCCGCTGGTGGGCGCATCGTGGCGCGATGCACTGTCGGTCACGGTGCGCGACGGGCAGCTTTCGGTGCGGCTTGCCGCAGGGCCTTCGGGGCTGGCGCAGCCGGAAAAGCTGATCGGATGGCGGGGTGAACCCGGCGCACCACAGGCGGTACTTCTGTGCAACAACGGGCTTCATATCGAAATCGTGATCGACCGGGCGTCACAGATCGGCGCATTGGACGAGGCCAGGATCGCCGATGTGCGGCTGGAATCCGCCATGTCCGCCATCATGGATTGCGAGGATTCGGTGGCGGCCGTCGATGCCCCCGACAAGGTGCTGGCCTATGGCAACTGGCTGGGCCTGATGCAGGGCACGCTGAGCGAGGATGTCGCCAAGGGCGGCACCACCTTTACCCGCCGCCTGAACCCCGACCTGACCTTCACCGGCCCGAAGGGCGAGGTGACGGTGAAGGGCCGCGCGCTGATGCTGGTGCGCAACGTGGGCCATCTGATGACCAACCCCGCCATTCTTGATGCCGAAGGGCGTGAGGTGCCCGAGGGAATCATGGACGCCTTCGTCACCACGCTCTGCGCGATGCATGACCTGCAAAAGACCGGTGGCGCGCGGAATTCGGCCACAGGCTCGGTCTATGTGGTGAAACCCAAGATGCACGGGCCAGAAGAGGTGGCCTTCGCGGGTGAGATTTTCGACGCGGTTGAAGCCACGCTGGGCCTGCCCGCCAACACCGTGAAGCTGGGCATCATGGATGAGGAGCGCCGCACCTCGGTGAACCTCAAGGAATGCATCCGCGCGGCGAAATCGCGGGTGGCCTTCATCAACACGGGCTTTCTTGACCGCACGGGGGATGAGATCCACACCTCGATGGAAGCCGGGCCGATGGTCCGCAAGGGCGAGATGAAAAACGCCGCCTGGATCGCCGCTTATGAGGACCGCAACGTCGATATCGGTCTTGCCTGCGGCTTGCAGGGACGCGCCCAGATCGGCAAGGGCATGTGGGCCGCGCCCGATCTGATGGCCGCCATGCTGGAGCAGAAGATCGCCCATCCCAAGGCCGGCGCGAATTGCGCCTGGGTCCCCTCACCCACGGCGGCAACGTTGCATGCAACGCATTACCACCGGGTGGACGTGCTGGCCCGGCAGGAAGAGATCAAGGCAGGCGGCGCCCGCGGCACGTTGCGCGATCTGATCACCCTGCCCCTGGCCGAAGGTGCCAACTGGTCGCCCGACGAGGTTCAGGCCGAGGTGGAAAACCATGCACAGGGCATTCTGGGCTATGTGGTCCGCTGGGTGGATCAGGGCATCGGCTGTTCCAAAGTGCCGGACATTCACGATGTCGGCCTGATGGAAGACCGCGCCACCTGCCGGATTTCCTCGCAAGCTTTGGCCAACTGGCTGCACCATGGGGTGATTTCCGAAGATCAGGTGATGGCCGCGCTGAAGAAGATGGCCGCGGTGGTGGACCGCCAGAACGCGGGCGATCCGCTTTATCACCCGATGGCGCCGGGGTTCGACGGCTATGCCTTTGCCGCCGCGCGCGATCTGGTGCTGAAGGGGCGCGAACAGCCCTCGGGCTATACCGAACCCTTGCTGCATGCCTATCGCCTGAAGCTGAAGGCGGCAGGCTGACGTTCTCAAACGGTATGCGGCCCTGCAAAAGCGCAGGGCCGCCGCCCTCTGAAGGCGAGATCAGCGGGCGCGGGCCATAGGCGCCGCCCGCGGCGGCTCCTGTCCCAGAACGCCGGTGCGCTGCGCCTTGTCGGGCCGCAGCCACGCCCAGTTGGCCAGCCCGGCGGGGATGCCCACAAGAAGGCCGATGATCCCGGCCAGGAAGAAGGTCGTCCAGCTGTATTGCCCCAGCACGAGGCCGGCTATCACGACGGCTCCGGCAAGGCAGGCCACCCAGAGCGACACCAGAAGGGTGCGAAGCGGAGGAAGCATGTCCTTATCCTTTCGGTTGGGTCACGCAGAACCAACCGCCCCCGCCCGCCCCGGTTCCCCCGGCCCCTAGCCCAGATCCAGCGCAAGCGCGTGAACCCGCCGGGTGATATCCCCCAAGGCCCGGTTCACCGCCCGGTGCCGCTCCAGCCGCGACAGGGGCGCCAGAGCGGCGGAGCGCAGGCGGATGGCAAAGTGGCTTTCCCCGGTGCCGTCATCGCCCGCATGGCCCGCGTGACGGTTGCTTTCGTTTACCACCTCCAGCAGCTCGGGCGTAAAAGCGGCGGTCAGCCGGGCCTCGATTTCGTCTTTCACGGGCATCTGCGCCGCCTTCCCTTATTCTGCAGCCGTCGTATCCAATTCCCGGATCACGCGAAATCCCAGAAAGGCACGCCGCAAATCCTCTGTCGGGCGGTAGCGCGATGCGAGACGGAGGCCATCCATGGCTGTATGGAATGCCCGCCCTTTGCGACCCGGCGGCAGGACGGACGCGAGAGCGCATCCGACAGATACGCGCTTTCATGGGAAAGCCCTAGATGTTCGTCAGATCAGCAGGACAGGGTCAGTTCGGACACGTTCCCCGACATGTGGCGCAGGCCCCAGCCATTGGCCGCGTCCAGGTCATCGACAGGAACCGGGGCATATCTGTCCGCAAGCTCCGGTAAATTCACCCCCGCGCACGGCTGAGAACATTCTCTGTCGCCCTGCGCGAGCAATTCGCCTGATCCTTCGTCAGCACGTCGCCCTGTGCAAAGGGCGTCTCTGTCCCGGCCCGGGCCGCATACTCCCATTCCGCCTCGGTTGGCAGGCGATAGACGTTTTCGCCGACACGGCGATTCAGCCAGTCCACAAAGCCCAGTGCATCGTTGCAAGAGACATTGACCACCGGATGGTGCGGCCCAAGCTCACGGTAGCCATTGGGAGTCATGACGCGATGATTGGGCACATGGTTGCATCCGCCCTCAGCCACGCAGACCATCCAATCGGCATGGGTCACCTCGTTCCGGGCCATCGCAAAGGAAATGTCCATCTCCACCGGGTGCCGCGGATGCTCGCTTGGGATGATGTTGATCTCACCCGGCTCACGGGTGCGAGGTTTGAAATCCTTGGCATCAACCGGGCCATAAATGTCGAACGGATTGCGGGATTCCCCCGCGATCGCGCCCATCATGAAGCGGCCGGGCGGAATGACGATCATCTCGGGGCAGTCCGCGCAGTCGTGGAAGACCGTCAGCGGCGCGAGCGCAGGCGGACCCTCGGCCCCCTGCGGCTGATCGGCAGAAGCGACACCTGTCCACAGAAGCACCGTACAGACGGACAACAACGCCGGAGACGTGTTCAAAGATCACCCTCACCTGACCCGATGCCGACCGGCAGCATTGTCTTGCAGCAAAGGCGGATGGCAAATTCATGACGCCTCGCGCCCCTCCTGTGGTGCAAAAGCCGGGCGGCACGCGCCTCTATCACGGGCATTTTCACCGCCCGCCCCTTCACCTTGCCGCCAGAATCCCTAAACTGGGCCGCCCGAGTCGGAAAGCCAGCGGAAAGGCCCCCTTCTACATGGTCAGCAAGAACCCGTTCGATTTCGACATCCGCGTTAGCTCGGATAAGAAACGCAAAACCGCCGGCCGCCGTGGCCCCGCCGCGCCCGAGACCACGGGCCGCGGCTGCGATTACCCTGGCTGCACCCTGCCCGGCCAGTTCCGCGCACCGAAGTCGCGCGACCAGCTGGATGACTGGTTCTGGTTCTGCAAGGACCACATCCGGGAATACAATCTGAAGTGGAACTTCTTCGACGGCACCTCGGATGAGGAATTCAAGAAGATCCTCGACAAGGACCGGCTGTGGGAGCGGGAGACGAAGCCGTTTTCCCGCAAGGATGACGGCAACGCCTGGGCCCGGATGGGCGTGAACGACCCGATGGAGATTCTGGGCGAAAAGGCCACGCTGAACCGCGGCCCGGCGCCCGCAGGCGGCGCGACCCGCAAGCTGCCGCCGACCGAACGCAAGGCGCTGGAAATCCTGGACGCCCGCGACACGATGACCAAGCCCGAGATCCGCAAGCAATACAAGGCGCTGATCAAGGTGCTGCACCCCGACATGAACGGCGGCGACCGCAGCCAGGAACAGATGCTGCAAGAGGTGGTCTGGGCCTGGGACCAGATCAAGGACAGCCGGTATTTCAGGGATTAGGTCCAATGCTGCGGGCGTGGGATGATCTGCTGACCCTGCGCCCCGATGTGGTGCTGTGCTGGCTGGCGACGGCAGATGCCGAATGGGGGGCCAGCACCTCGCCCAAGGAAATCTGGGCGCTGCCAAGGCCCGGGCAGATCGTGATCGCCGATATCGCCTCGGGCCATTCGGTCGCGAATATCCGGCGCGATCCCCGGGTCTGTGTCAGCCTGCTCGACATCCTGCGTCAACGCGGCTTCAAGCTTTATGGCACGACCACGCTCATCGCGCCGGAGGATCCCGCATTCGCGGAAACGGCTTCCCCGCTGCTCGCCATGACCGGCAGCCTCTATCCGCTGCGCCATGCCATCGTGGTCGATGTGGTCAGGCTGGCACCGATCCTTGCTCCCAGCTATTCCCTTTTCCCCGACAGGACCGTCGAGGAACGGATTGCCGAGGCCCGCGCGGCCTATGGGTTGAACATCGCGCCCCCGCAGGGTTGAGCAGATCGGGGCGGTTTTCCCTGCCTCCCCTTGCACCCCTCCGCGGAATGTTCCATGAACCATGGGTCATCTTGCAAGCCCGGATACCGCACATGCTCGACTCTGCCGTGAAACCCACCGAGGAAATCTCTGTCCGCGAGGTCTTCGGCATCGACACCGAGATGAAGGTCAAGGCGTTCGAAGAGCGGACAGACCGGGTGCCGGACATCGACCCGACCTACAAGTTCGACCCTGACACCACCCTGGCGATCCTTGCGGGCTTTGCA
The DNA here is from genome assembly GCF_049445895.1 of Neotabrizicola sp. VNH66. Classification (NCBI taxonomy): domain Bacteria; kingdom Pseudomonadati; phylum Pseudomonadota; class Alphaproteobacteria; order Rhodobacterales; family Paracoccaceae; genus Neotabrizicola; species Neotabrizicola sp. VNH66. Next base: position 29,177 of record NZ_JBMSDW010000013.1, on the reverse strand, counting down.
TACAACCGCCGCGTGATGATCCAAGGCTATCATGGCACCGGAAAATCCACCCATATCGAACAGGTGGCGGCGCGGCTGAACTGGCCCTGCGTGCGGGTGAACCTCGACAGCCACATCAGCCGGATCGACCTGATCGGCAAGGATGCGATCAAGCTGGAAGACGGCAAGCAGGTCACCAAGTTCCACGAGGGCATCCTGCCCTGGGCGCTGAGGAACCCCGTTGCCATCGTCTTCGACGAATATGACGCGGGCCGCGCGGATGTGATGTTCGTGATCCAGCGCGTGCTGGAGCATGACGGCAAGCTGACGCTTCTCGACCAGAACGAGATCATCACCCCCCACCCGTCCTTCCGCCTGTTCGCCACCGCGAACACCGTGGGCCTGGGTGACACGACCGGGCTTTACCACGGTGTGCAGCAGATCAACCAGGCGCAGATGGACCGCTGGTCGCTGGTGGCCACGCTGAACTATCTGTCCCATGATGCCGAGGCCGCCATCGTTCTGGCGAAGAACCCCCATTACAACACGGCGGACGGCCGCAAGATCATCAACCAGATGGTCACCGTGGCCGATCTGACCCGGACCGCCTTCATGAACGGCGATCTGTCGACCGTGATGTCGCCGCGCACCGTGCTGAACTGGGCCGAGAATGCGCGGATCTTCCGCAATGTGGGCTATGCCTTCCGGCTGTCCTTCCTGAACAAATGCGACGAGCTGGAGCGCCAGACCGTCGCCGAATTCTACCAGCGCTGCTTCAACGAAGAACTGCCGGAATCGGCGGTCAGCAAGGCGATGAAGTAAGCGGCCCCTGCGGGTGCCTAAGGACCGGAGGGGGTGCGCCGCAGCGTGCCCCTTTTTCATTTCAGCCCATTTCGTTTCAAAGAGAGGTTTTCATGCATATCGGATTGATCGGCGGCATCGGAGCGGCGGCGACGGTGGTCTATTACCAGCGGCTCTGCGCCGCCATGGCCGCCCGGAAAGAGCGGTTGGAGCTGACAATCGTTCAGGCCGACATACATGAGCTGATCCGGAACAACCTTGCCGACCGGCGAGAGGAACAGGCCAAAGTCTATGCCGCCCTGATCGAGCGGCTGGCCCGGGCGGGCTGCGATTGTGCGGCCATCACCTCGCTGGGCGGGCATTTCTGCTTTGATGAAACGGTGGCCCGCTCTGCCCTGCCGCTCGTCTCGGCGGTGCGCCCGCTGGATGAGGCCTTTGCCGCAAAGGGAATCGGCACCGTAGGCCTGCTGGGCACCCGGGTGGTGATGCGGACCCGGCTTTACGGGCAGCTGCGGAAAACCCGCGCTGTCGCCCTGGATGACGAGATCGAGCGGTTGGGACAGATCTATCAGGATGTGGCCGTGGCCGGCGTCTGCGATGCGGATGCGCGCGCGGCGTTCTTTGCGGCAGGTGCCGAAATGGTCCGCGATCATGGCGCCGAGGCGATCGTGCTGGCCGGGACGGACCTGAACCTTGCCTTCGACGGACACGACCCGGGCTATCCTGTGATCGACGCATTGGATGTGCATGTGGCCGTTCTGGCCGATCTGGCAGGGGATTGCGTGGCTTTGGCCGAAGTGGCGGGCTGAACGCGAAAGGGCGGTCCCAAGGACCGCCCTTCGTCACTCTGCCGTGGCGGTTCAGCCGCGGGCGGCCTTGGTCGCCTTGGCCCACCAGGTCACGTCATCCAGAAGCGCCTTGGCCGAGGGCCCGATCGAGCCTTCGATGTCGGCCAGATTGCCCGAACCGCCAAAGCCCGGATGCACCTTGAAGAAATCGCCGCCGCCGATATGCACGGCCGACCGGGTGGGAACCATCTGCAGTTCCACCGCGATGTTGCGCAGGTGTTCCGCCGCGCGGGCACCACCCACCGAACCATAGGCCACGATGCCCGCAACCTTGTGGCCCCATTCGACATAGGCCTGATCCAGCGCATTCTTCAGCACGCCGGTGATCGAGCGGTTGTATTCCGCGACCACGAAAATATAGCCGTCGAATTCCGCCAGCTTGGCCTGCCACTTCTTGGCCACTTCATTCACGCTGGGCACCCAGGCGTTCGAGGCGACTTCGTCGAAGAAGGGCAGCGGATAGTCGCGCAGGTCGACGACTTCCACGTCAAGCTCGCCATGTTCCTTGGCCTTGGCTTCGATCCACTTCGTCGGGATGTCGGCAAAGCGGGTCGGACGGGTCGAGCCGGTGATGATGGCGATTTTCGGTTTGGACATTTCTTTCACTTCCTCTGTTCGGGCGGCGCTGAGGCCGGTCATGCGATGCGATAAACATCGCTCTTCCTACCAACGCACTCAATTCCGCAAGGTTGCCTTTGCTCTGTGCAGCGCCGCACCGAACTTGGGCTTTGCTCTCTGTGCGCCGGCTGCCGACAGGGGCCTTATCCTCCCTTGAACCCGCCTGCGCGCGGTGCGAAAGTCTGCTCATGTCAAAGCCCGCCGACAACCCCGCCGATCCGTTCAAGAAGGCCCTGGCCGAGGCCACCAAGGTCATGGCCGATGACCCGGAGATGACCGTCACCTATTCGGTCGATCCGCCGGGGATGAACAAGGAAGGCGTGCGCCTGCCGCAGGTCAGCCGGCGGCTGACCCGGGATGAAGTCTTGCTGGCGCGCGGCACCGCCGATGCCTTTGCCCTGCGGCGCAAGTTCCATGACGATGGCGTCTCGGCCCGTTATGCGCCCACGGGGCAGCTGGCCCGCGACATCTATGATGCGATGGAAACCGCCCGGTGCGAGGCGATGGGTGCGCGGGTGATGCCGGGCACCGCGACCAACATCGACGCGAAGATCGCTCAGGACGCCGACCGCAAGGGCTATGGCCAGATCACCAACAATGCCGATGCGCCCTTGCCGGTCGCGGCGGGCTATCTCGTGCGGTCGCTGGCCACCGGGCGCGACCTCCCGAAATCGGCGCAGAACGTGCTGGACCTGTGGCGCGGCTTCATGGAGGAACAGGCCGGCGGCACGCTGGAGACGCTGGACGATGTGCTGGCCGATCAGGCCGCTTTTGCCAAGCTCGCCCGCCGGGTGATCTCGGACCTCGGCTATGCCGATCAGCTGGGCGACGACCCTGACCAGCCCGATTCCGAGGATATGGGCGAGGACGCCGAAGAGGATCAGGACAACCCCGAAAGCGCGGGTGAGGATCAGGAGGGCGAAGAGGCCGAGGCCAGCCCCGAGCGGAGCCAGGACGAGCAGCAGGATCAGTCCGAGGCGCAGGTCCAGATGGAGGACAGCGCCGAAGTCGAGATGGGCGACGAGACGGAGATGCCCGAGGGCGAGGCCCCGCTGGAGCCGCCGCCCCCCGCGCCCTATTCCGAGGCGGATCCGAATTACACCGTCTACACCACCGATTTCGACGAAGAGATCAAGGCCGAGGATCTGGCCGAACCGGCCGAGCTGGAGCGGCTGCGCGCCTATCTGGACCAGCAGCTGGAGCCGCTGAAAGGTGCCGTGGGCCGTCTGGCGAACAAGCTGCAACGGCGGTTGCAGGCGCAGCAGAACCGCAGTTGGCTGTTCGATCTGGAAGAAGGCGTGCTGGATGCGGGCCGTCTGGCCCGCGTGGTGGCCAACCCGACGACGCCCCTGTCCTTCAAATGGGAAAAGGACACCGAATTCCGCGACACCTGCGTGACGCTGCTTCTGGACAATTCCGGATCCATGCGGGGGCGGCCGATCTCCATCGCAGCGATCTGCGCCGATGTGCTGGCGCGCACGCTGGAACGCTGCAATGTGAAGGTGGAGATTCTGGGTTTTACCACCCGCGCGTGGAAGGGCGGGCAAAGCCGCGAACGCTGGCTGGCGCAGGGCCGCCCGCAGCAGCCCGGCCGCCTGAACGACCTGCGCCACATCATCTATAAATCCGCAGATGCGCCGTGGCGCCGGGTGCGGCCCAATCTGGGGCTGATGATGAAAGAGGGCCTGCTGAAGGAAAACATCGACGGCGAGGCGCTGGAATGGGCACACCGCCGGATGCTGGCCCGGCCCGAGGCGCGCAAGATCCTGATGGTGATTTCCGACGGCGCGCCGGTCGACGATTCGACCCTGTCGGTGAACCCGGCCAGTTTCCTTGAGAAACACCTGCGCGATGTGATCGCCCTGGTCGAAAAGCGCCGCGCGGTGGAGCTGATCGCCATCGGCATCGGCCATGACGTGACCCGCTACTACCAGCGCGCCGTGACGATCACCGATGTGGAGCAGCTGGCCGGCGCGATGACCGAACAGCTGGCAAGCCTGTTCGACAAGGACCCGCGCAGCCAGAAGCGCGGTGCCTGGCGCAAGGCGGGCTAGAGGGGGCGCTGCCCCCGTCTCTGCCTGCGGCAGAGCCTCCCCCGGGATATTTTCAGACAGAAAATGAGGCTGCCCGATGTTCCAGACCTTTGAAAGCCATGCCTCGCCGGAACAGGGACCCGGGCGGCTGGCGGCGCTGCGGGCGGAACTGGCGCGGCGCGGTTTGGCGGGGTTTCTGGTGCCGCGGGCCGATGCGCATCAGGGCGAATATGTCGCCGCCCGGGATGAGCGGTTGCAGTGGCTGACCGGCTTCACCGGATCGGCGGGCTTTTGCATCGTGTTGCCGGATCTGGCGGGTGTGTTCATCGACGGGCGCTATCGCACGCAGGTGAAGGCGCAGGTGGACCTTGGCCATTTCACCCCAGTGCCCTGGCCCGAGGTCAAGGCGGGCGACTGGCTCCGCGATCATCTGGCAACGGGCGTTGTGGGCTTTGACCCGTGGCTGCACACCGCGGATGAGATCGCCCGTATCCGCGCCGCGCTGGAGGGCACAGCGGTCACACTGGCGGCGGTGGAGAATGTGGTCGATGCGATCTGGCCCGACCAGCCCGCGCCACCCGCAGGCCGGGTCTTCGTGCATCCCGACAGCCTTGCCGGCGACAGCCATGCGGCCAAGCGCAGCCGGTTGGCGGCAGAGCTGCGCGCGGCCGGGGAGCGGGCGGCGGTGCTGACGCTGCCGGATTCGCTGTGCTGGCTGCTGAACATCCGCGGCGCCGATGTGCCGCGCAATCCGGTGGTGCATGGCTTTGCCATTCTGGCCGACGACGGCACGGTGGCGCTGTTCTCTGACCCGGCAAAATTCGACGACGCCGTGCGGGCGCATCTGGGGCCGGAGGTCACGCTGGCGGGCCCCGAGGCATTCCTGCCCGCGCTGCTGGCGCTGATCGGGCCGGTGCGGGTGGACAAGACCACGGCGCCGCTGGCGGTGTCGGAAGAGCTGCGCGGCCGCGGGATAGAGGTTCGGTGGGGCGACGACCCCTGCCGCCTGCCGAAAGCGAAGAAGACCGCGGCTGAGATCGCGGGCATGCGCGCGGCCCATCTGCGCGACGGGGCGGCGGTGGTGGAGTTCCTGTGCTGGCTGGACCGAGAGGCGCCCGGCACCCTGACCGAGACACAGGTGGTGCGCGCGCTGGAAGGCTTTCGCCGGGCCACGAATGCGCTGCATGACATCAGTTTCGACACGATCTGCGGATCGGGGCCGAATGGCGCGATCATGCATTACCGGGTTACCGATCAGACCGACCGGGCCTTGCAGACCGATGAGCTGCTGCTGGTGGATTCCGGCGCGCAGTTTGCCGATGGCACCACCGACATCACCCGCACCGTGGCGCTTGGCGATCCGGGGGCAGAGGCGCGCGAGTGCTTTACCCGCGTGTTGCGCGGGATGATCGCGATTTCGCGCGCCCGCTGGCCGGTGGGCCTGTCGGGCCGCGATCTGGACCCCCTCGCCCGCTATCCGCTCTGGGTGACCGGGCGCGATTTCGACCATGGCACCGGCCACGGCGTCGGCGCCTTCCTGTCGGTGCATGAGGGGCCGCAGCGGATTTCCCGGCTGAGCGAGGTGCCGCTGGAGCCGGGGATGATCCTGTCGAACGAGCCCGGCTATTATCGCGAGGGCGCCTTCGGCATCCGGCTGGAAAACCTGATCGTGGTGCAGGAGGCCGCGCCCTTGGGTGACAACCGGCGGCAGCTGTCGTTCGAGACGCTGACCTTCGTGCCGTTCGACCGGCGGCTGATCCTTGTGGAGCAGTTGTCCGCGGAGGAACGTTCGTGGCTGGATGACTATCACGCCGAAGTTCTGGCCACGATTGGCCCGCGCGTCTCGGGCGCGGTTGCGGACTGGCTGACCGCCGCCTGCGCGCCGCTTTAGCGCGTTTTCAATCCGCCGGTCCGATGCCTCGGTGACGGGCTGAAAGGACCAGCCTTGCCAGTGGTTTGCCTGCCATCCGATGCAGAATGCAGACGAACGGCCCCAGCTGCTGAATTCGGCATAGCGGCTGAAGACGATGTCATAGCTGGCGCCCGGGGTCGGGTTGCCCACCAGATCGGTCAGCGGCGCGTCTTCGGACAGCCACATGCCCGCGCCCAGCCCGGTGGCACCCTGCAGCACCGCCAGCACCTGCCCGTCCGCGCCGGTGACGATGGTATTGCCATCCGTCTCGGTCAGGATGACCTGCCCGGTCCGCGCGGGCGCGGCCGATTTCATCGCGTCGAAGCTGTCATGGACGATCATCAGCCGGTCTTCGTCCGGGTTGAAATCGGTGATGGTGGTGGGGTCCAGCCCGGTGCCCGCATCAAGAAACAGCCGCACCCCATCGTCCCGGGTGCCCGTGGTGACGAGATCGCCGTGTGAGGCCGAGATGGCGTCGTTGCCCGCCCCGCCATCCAGTGTATCGGCATCGGTGCTGGTATAATAGGCCAGCCGGTCGGTGGCCGACGGGGAGCATGCGCCTTCCGACACGGTTCCGATCAGCACGTCATTGCCCGCGCGCGCCCGAGACGGAGGAAGCGCCGCCGATGCCGATGACCGTGTCATCGCCCACGCCCATATCCACCGGGCCGGAGAAGGCATTCACCACCGCCTCATCCGCGGCAGAGCCCTGATATTGCGCCGTTTCCGTCAAATGGACATGAACCGATTCCCCGCCGGTACCGCCCACGAACCTATCCGACGCCCCCCGGTGACCGAGGTGTTCTGCGCGTCGCCCAGCTCAATCCGGTCCGCGCCCTCGCCCCCGGTGACGGCATAGCCGTTGCCCGACAGCAGCAGCGTGTCATCGCCCGCGCCGCCCGTTACATCCAGCGGGGGGTGGTGTCTTCAGTGTCCCATCAGCTCGGTCGGGGATTGGATGGTCACGGTCACACCGGTCTCGGCCTCGACGGTGATCGTATCATCGCCCGCAGGCCCCGTCGAACATGCCGGTGGCATCGTCGGCCACGGTCAGCCGGTCATCGGCATCGGTCGCGCCATCCTATTCGTCCTTATCGCCCCCGGGGAAATCGGGGCCGTGGGATGTTTCCTCGTCAGGCCGGGAAAAGGTCTCAAGAATGGCCGCCCCGAACAGCAGCACCCCCATCACCAGCGGAAACAACATTTCCATAACAGCACCGATCCAATAAAATATTGTTCAATTTCAATATATCACAGGTCGAATTTCAAACAATCCGTGGGTTCGTGCACAATCCCGGCCGGCGCTGCGGAATCGTTTCCCGCCCCTCAGCGCATTGTGGCGGCGGTGTGGCGGATGCGGTCCACCATGGCGCGCAGCCCGTTCGACCGCTGCGCCGACAGATGGTCGTTCAGCCCCAGCCGCCCCAGTTCGGCCGCGGCATCGATTCTGCCCACCTCGGCCACCGGAACCCCGGCATAAAGCGCGTGCAGAATGGCGATCAGGCCGCGCACGATCATGGCATCACTGTCACCCTGAAAATCGAACCGCCCCTGCGCCACCTGCGGCCGCAGCCAGACCTGACTGGCACAGCCTTCGACCTTGTAGGCAGGCACCTTGAAACTGTCGTCCAGCGGCGGCATGGCGCGGCCCAGTTCGATCACATGGCGGTAGCGGTCTTCCCAATCGTCCAGAAACTCCAGCGTCTCGGCGATGTCCTCGAAAGCTTGGGTGGCCATGGCGGTCTCCTTTGGGCCTTGGGTAATCCCGCAGCGCCCGAAGGTCCAGAGCGGGAAACGGGCGCTTTTCAAAGCCTGCCCTTTGGGCTAGCCAAGAGGGGACAATGGAGTGCCCGATGATCCGCCAGATTGCCACCCTTGCCCTGATCGCGGCCCTTGCCGGTTGCGGCGCCGTCCGTGACAGCAAGCTGAACCCGTTCAACTGGTTCGGCGCGTCCGCCCCCGCCGAAAAGGTGGTGCTGCCGGAAAAGCCTGCCGATCCGCGCGGGCTGGTGCAACAGGTGGTCACGCTGGTGATCGAACCCATCCCCTCGGGCGCGATCGTGCGCGCGACGGGCCTGCCGCCGACCCAGGGCTACTGGAATGCCGAGCTGGTCGAGGCGCCTGCGGATGGCTCGGGTCGTCTGGTGCTGGAATTCCGCATCTTCCCGCCGGTGGGCAGCGCCGATGTGAACACGCCGCAATCGCGCGAGGTGACGGCGGCGATCCATCTCTCCAACGTCAAGCTGCGCGATGTGCGCGAGATCGTGGTGCAGGGCGAGCTGAACGCGCGGGCGGTGCGGCGGTAGGGGCGGCGATAAACGCCTAAGCATCCCGAGAATTGGTGTCCGGGTCGGCAAACATGGCATCCATCAATGGCCGGTCATGGTCGAGAAGCCAGGAATTGAACTTTTCGTAGCTGGGGCGAAGCAGCTCCGGCTCGACAGCCGCAGCATCCATTCCCCTGTCGTCATAGACAACGAGCATGACGCCGTTCGTCAGATCCATGATGTAGCTACCGGCAAGAACGGGGAAGCGCGGCGAAATGGGCATCTCATTGGCAACCGAGGCCCAGAGAAACGGCAGAATCTGGCTGTCATCATTCCGGATGTCGAACGTCCAGATGAAGCGGTACCAGCCTTCGGCCGCGTTTTCCAGATCGTTTGAATCTCTCGGGGGAGGACGAAAAGATTGGGCGTCTGCGATCTGAACTTCGGTGTCACCGAGTGCTTGCCTTAGTTTCGCTGGGATTGCCGGGGTCAGACGTCGCCCCATGTAGCTGGTTGCGACTGTCAAACGATCAGCCTTGGCAAACAGGGCAGAGGCGACAGCCCGTGCGCGATCCATTGCTTGAAGAAAACGCCGCGGTCCCATTGGCAGTTCGCCACCGAGTTCAAACCTCAGCGCAAACTCAGCCTCGTAGAACAGTGGGCGGGGAAAATCGACCCATCCGAAGACTTGCGTGAGCCGCTGCAATGCCCCCCCCTACAGCCGCACCACCCGGACTTCCGTCCCTTTGGCCGACAGCGCGATTTCGCCTTTGCACAGTTTCAGCGCGTCTTCGCCAAAGGCTTCGCGGCGCCAGCCTTTCAGCGCCTCGCCCTCACGCCCGCCTGCGGCGATGGTGTCCAGTTCCGCGGACGAGGCGATCAGACGGGGCGCGACGCCCAGCTGTTCGGACTTCGCCTTCAGGAGCACCCGCAGCAGATCGGCCAGCGCGCCATTCACCTGCGGGGCGTCCTGCGGGTGGTCGACCTTGGGCATATCCTCGGGCTTCATCTCCTGCCCGGCCTTGACCGCAGCCAGAATGCCCTCGGCGATCTCGGGCTTGCGGCCTTCGCGCAGAAGAAGGCGCGACCGCCCGAGCTCTTCCATATTCGAAGGCCGGGTGGAGGCCAGCTCCAACAGCGCGTCGTCCTTCATCACCCGCGACCGCGGCACGTTCTGCGCCTGGGCATAGGTCTCGCGGAATTTGGCCAGTTCCTTCACCACGGCCAGAAACCGGCCCGAGGTGGTGCGGGTCTTGATCCGGAGCCAGGCCTCATCGGGATGGACGGTATAGGTCGCCGGATCGGTCAGGATCGCCAGCTCTTCCTCGACCCAGGGGCCGCGGCCGTTCTTCTTCAGCTGCGCGGCCAGCCATTCGTAGATCACCCGCAGATGGGTGACATCGGCCAGCGCGTAATCCTTCTGCGCCTCGCTCAGCGGGCGGCGTGACCAGTCGGTGAAGCGGCTGGTCTTGTCGAGATTGGCCTTGGCGATCCGCCGCACCAGCGTTTCATACCCGGCCTGCTCGCCAAAGCCGCAGACCATGGCGGCGACCTGCGTGTCGAACAGGGGCTTCGGAAAGACACCGCCTTCGACGAAGAAAATCTCCAGATCCTGCCGGGCGGCGTGGAACACCTTGACCGTGCCTTCGTGGCGGAAGAGGTCATAGAGCGGTTCCAGCGACAGGTCCTCGCCCTCGATCGGGTCGACCAGCACCGCCTCGCCGTCCTTGCCCGGCAGCGCCATCTGGATCAGGCAGAGCTTTGACCAATAGGTGCGTTCGCGGAGGAATTCGGTGTCGAGCGTGACGTAGGGGGCGGCCTTCGCGGCCGCACAAAAGGCGGCCAGGTCTTCGGTCGTGGTGATCGTGCGCATCGGCGTCTTTCGCTGGCCTCAACAGGCATCACGGGGGTATCCCGCCTCACCGTTCTACGGGTGGTGAAGCGGGATGGAAACCCTTTGCCCTGTGCAGTCCCGCCGATTCAGGGGAAAAAACCGCGATTCAGACCAGTTCGGCCAGGTCGGCAGCATTGAAACCCGCCAGCGGGGCGCCGGTCTGCACCTTCTGCACCCAGGCGGGATCGCTGATCAGGGCGCGGCCCACGGCAATCAGGTCGAACTCCTCGCGTTCCATCCGGCGGATCAGATTGTCCAGCGGCATGGCCTGCGACCCCTGCCCCGCGAAGGCCGCGAAGAATTCGCCGTCCAGCCCGACCGAGCCCACACTGATCGTCGGCTTGCCGGTGATCTTCTTGGCCCAGCCCGCGAAGTTCAGCCCCTCTTCACCATCAAGCTCCGGATATTCCGCCACCCAGAACCGCCGCTGCGAGCAGTGGAAGACATCCACCCCGGCCTCGGACAGCGGCAGAAGCCAGTCCTCCATCTCGGCGGGCGTGGCGGCCAGCTTCACCTTGTAATCCTGCTGCTTCCATTGCGACAGCCGCAGGATCAGCGGGAAATCCGGCCCGATGGCGGCACGCACCGCCTTCACCACTTCGACGGCAAAGCGCGAACGGTCGCGGATCGTCGGCCCACCCCAGCGGTCGCTGCGCTGGTTGGTACCGGACCAGAAGAACTGGTCGATCAGATAGCCATGGGCACCATGCAGTTCGGCCACGTCAAAGCCCAGCCGTTTGGCATCCGCCGCGGCGCGGGCAAAGGCGGCGATCGTGTCGGCGATATCCTCTTCGGTCATTTCCTTGCCGCGGGGATCCCCCGGACCCACAAGGCCCGAGGGGCTTTCGACCGGCTGCTCCGGCTCCCATCCCGCGCGGGTGGACCCGGTGTGCCAGATCTGCGGCCCCATCCGGCCGCCTTCGGCATGGACGGCATCGATCACCTGCTTCCATCCGTCCAGCGCGGCGCCGTGGAAGAACGGAATGCCGGGCAGGTTGCGCGACACCGGCCGGTCGATCACCGTACCTTCGGACAGGATCAGCCCCACGCCGCCTTCGGCGCGGCGGCGGTAATAGTCCACCTGCGCCGCACCGGGCAGACCGCCTTCGGCCTTGGCGCGGGTCATGGGCGCCATGACAATGCGGTTGGGCAGGGTCAGCCCCTTGATCGTCAGCGGGCGGAACAGCACATCGGTGGCAGAGGTCATCGGTTACTCCTTTTCTGCGTTGCGGAATAGGTATAACTTAGAGACCTGGTGTCAATGAGGCACCTGAACAGCACCAGGTCACCCGGAGGTAACCGCATGAATGTGAGAGAGATGCCGTCGCTTCATGCCTCGGTCTGGGATCAGAGCTGCAATGCGCATTTCCACGCCGAATGCCCGACGCGGGAACTGTTCGACCAGATCGTCGACAAATGGTCGGTCATGGTTCTGGCCGTGCTGGAGCGGGAGCCGCAGAGGTTCAACGCCATCAAACGCGGGCTGGAGGGCGTATCGCAGAAATCGCTGACCCAGACCCTGCGCCGGCTGGAGCGGAACGGGCTGGTCATCCGGCGTGTGCTGGCCACCTCGCCCGTGGCGGTGGAATATGCGCTCAGCGATCTGGGCCAGACGCTGCTGCCGCCGTTCCGCAGCCTGTATCATTGGGCCAAATCCGCGATCCCCTCCGTTCAGGCCGCCCGCCAGCAATTCGACGCGCGGGATCTCTGACATGCGTCAGCCGGTGATCCGGGCCTTGTGGCTCATGGCGGGGCTTCTGGCGCTGGCGCTTGGCATACTGGGGGCGTTCCTGCCGCTCTTGCCGACGACACCCTTCGTCATTCTGGCCGCCGCCTGCTTTGCCCGCTCGTCCGAGCGGTTGCATGGCTGGTTGCTGTCGCATTCGGTCTTTGGCCCGGCGATCCGCGACTGGCAGCAACACCGGGCGATTTCGCGCCGGGGAAAACGGGCAGCACTGATCGCCATGGCCGCGGTCTTTGTGCTGAGCTTTGTCCTGGGGGTGCGGGGCTGGATTCTGGCCGCGCAGGGCGCCGTCCTGCTGGTCACCGGCAGCTGGATCGCCACCCGCCCCGACGCGCCACGCGGCTAAAGGACAACCGGCGTCCGGTCTCCGGCCGCGTAACGGCGCAGCACCGCAGGATACAACCGGTGCTCCTGCACCAGAACGCGGGCGGCCAGCGTGTCTGCGGTGTCCCCCGGCAGAACCGGCACCCGCGCCTGCCCCAGAAGCGGGCCATCATCCAGCACGGCCGTCACCTCATGCACGGTGCACCCGGCCTGCGTATCGCCCGCGTCCAGCGCGCGCTGATGGGTGTGCAGGCCCGGATATTTCGGCAAAAGCGAGGGGTGGATGTTCAGCATCCGCCCTTCGAACCGCGACACGAAACCCGGCGTCAGCACCCGCATGAAGCCTGCAAGGCACAGGATATCCGGCTCGGCCGCTTCGATATGCTGCAAAAGCGCAGCCTCGAACGCGCCGCGATCCTTGCCAAAGGGCTTGTGGTCCACCGCCGCAGTGGCAATGCCCATCTCGGCGGCCTTGGCCAGCCCGCCCGCCTTAGGATCGTTGGATGCCACCAGCACGGCCCGCGCCGGATGGTCGCCGGTCATCGACCGGACCAGCGCCACCATGTTCGACCCGCCCCCGGAAATCAGGAGGGCGACACGCTTCACAGCAGGCGGCCCTTGTAGATCACGGTCGTGCCCTCGGCGGTGGCGGGGACGATGCGGCCAAGCCGTGCGACGGTTTCACCCGCCGCGGCCAGCAGCTTTTCGATCTCATCGGCGCGGTTCGGTTCCACCGCCAGCATCATGCCGATGCCGCAGTTGAAGGTCTTCAGCAGTTCCGGCTCGGACATATTGGCGGTCTCGGCCAGCCAGCGGAACACCGGCGGCAGGGTCCATGCGCCAAGGTCGATCTCGCAGGCCAGCCCCTCGGGCAGGATGCGCGGCGGGTTTTCGGTGATGCCGCCGCCGGTGATATGGGCAAGGCCATGCACGCCACCCGCCCGCACCGCCGCCAAGGCCTGCTTCACATAAAGCCGGGTCGGCGCCAACAGCGCCTCTCCCAAAGTTCCTTCGGAGAAGGGCGAGGGCGAATCCCAGCCCAGCCCCGACAGTTCCACGACCTTGCGGACAAAGGAATAGCCGTTGGAATGCACCCCGTTCGAGGCAAGGCCCAGAAGCACGTCGCCCTCGGCCACATCCTTCGGCAGATCGGCCCCGCGTTCCATCGCGCCCACGGCGAAACCGGCAAGGTCGAAATCGCCCTTGTGATACATGCCCGGCATCTCGGCCGTCTCGCCGCCGATCAGGGCACAGCCCGAGGCGGCACAGCCCGCGGCGATGCCTTCGATGATGCGGGTGGCCTGATCGACCTCCAGCTTGCCGGTGGCGAAATAATCCAGGAAGAACAACGGCTCAGCGCCCTGGCAGACCAGATCGTTCACGCACATGGCCACAAGATCGACGCCGATCGTGTCCACATTGCCGGTGTCGATGGCGATGCGCAGCTTGGTGCCCACGCCGTCGGTGGCGGCCACAAGGATCGGGTCATTGTAGCCCGCGGCCTTCAGGTCAAAGAGCGCGCCGAAACCGCCCAACCCGCCCATCACGCCGCTGCGGCCCGTGGCCTTGGCCGCCGGTTTGATGCGGTCCACAAGGCGGTTGCCCGCGTCGATGTCCACGCCCGCCTCGGCATAGGTCAGCCCGTTGTGACCCGTCACCTGACCCTTGCTCATCGCCCGCCTCGCCCTGACTGCTGGTGTCGCCGGTCCCATAGACGCTTTGCTTGGGCTTAGCAACAAAGCCGGGAACCGGGCGGGCCGCTTTTGCGTTTGGCCCCCGGACCCAACGGAACGGATCATGCCCGACACGCCCATTTGCGTCATCGCCAACGCCGGTTCGGGCAAGAAGGGCGCCGCGCGCATTCATGCGCTGGTCGAACCCCTGCGCGCCGCCGGGCTGAACCCCGAGGTGCGGCTGATCCGCCATGGCGCCCGGCTGACGGCAGAGGCGGAACGCGCCCGGAACGAGGGCTTTGCCACGATTGTGGCCGCAGGCGGCGACGGCACGGTTTGCGCCGTGGCACAGGCGCTGGCCGGCAGCGAGGCGGTGCTCGGGATCATCCCTCTGGGCACGTTCAACTTCTTTGCCCGCAGCCTTGGCCTGCCGGAAACCGCCGAAGCGGCGGTTGAGGCCCTGATTCATGGCCAGGTCGAAAGCGTCGCCGCGGCCGAGGTGAACGGGCGGCTGTTTCTGAACAACGCCAGTCTGGGCCTTTACCCCGCGCTTCTGGAAAAGCGCGAAAAGGTCTATGCGAAATACGGAAGGTCCCGCTGGGCGGCCTATTGGTCGGCGTTGCGCACATTGACCACCTATGACCGCCCCTCGCGCCTGCGGATCATCACCGATGGCCGTGCCACCCATCTGCGCAGCCCGATGGTCTTTGTGGCCCAGAATGCCTATCAGCTTGAGCAATACGGGCTGCAGGACGGGGTGGATCTGATCCGGCAGGGCAAGCTGGCCGTCTATGTCGCGCCCGAACTGCGGCGCTGGCAGGTTCTGGGCTTTTCGATCCGCATGTTCCTGCGCGTGGCACGGCCCTACCGCGACTTCACGCTGGAAGGCGCAACCGAGGTGGAGATCGAGACCCGTGCGCCCCGCCGCACCATCGCCCGCGATGGCGAGCGCGAGAAGATGCAGGCGCCCTTCCGCTTCCGCGCCCTGCCCGCTGCCCTGCGGGTGATCGTTCCCTCCGGCACGGGGGCCGCATGACCGGACGCATCGTCCATCTGTCCGACCTGCATTTCGGCACCGAACGCCCGGGCCTGGACCGCGCCCTGGCGGCCGAGGTCACCCGGCTGCGCCCGGATATCACCGTGATCTCGGGCGATCTGACGCAGCGGGCGCTGGCGGGACAATATCGTCAGGTGCGGGGCTTTCTGGCCGCCCTGCCCGGCCCGGTCCTGTGTATTCCGGGCAATCATGACATGCCACTCTACAATCTCGCGGCGCGGATCTTCTGCCCCTTCCGGGCCTTTCGCCGGTCGGTCGCACGTGATCTGGAGCCGATGCTGGAAACCCCGCGGTTGCGGGTGATCGGCATGAATACCGCCGACCCTTGGGTCTGGCAGCGTGGTCTGGTGCGCGAAGCCTCGCTCGATCTGGCCTGCACCCGGCTGTCGCAGGCGCTGCCCGGGCAATTGCGCGTGGTGGCGATGCACCATCCGCTGCACCAGCCGCCCGAGACCGGCAAGGCGCCGATGGCCGGCGCCGCGCTGGCCGCACAGGCGCTGGCCGAGGCGGGGGCGGATGTCATCCTCTGCGGCCACCTGCACCAATGGGCCGCGGCGCCCTATGCCCTGCGTGAGGGCGGACGCACCATGCTGGCCGTGCAGGCAGGCACCGCCCTGTCCACCCGGCTGCGCGGAGAGGAGAACGACTTCAATCTCATCGACTTCGACGGTGGACGGGTCACCGTCACCCGCTTCACCAGCCCGGGGCAATCGCCCGGTTTCGCCGCGGCTGGCACCACGGTATTTTCCCAGCCCGACCTTGCCCGCGGCTGGCGCGCCCATTTGCCGCCGGAGTGAACCCGGGAACCCGTGGATGCGGTCCGCATAGGGTGCCGTTGACGCGAACCGGCGAATATGGACCCGTGCTGTGCCCCTCGGTCCGGTCTTCCGCTTCCGCACACGAACCGGAGCCTTGACCGTCCTGTCCCCTGTGCTAATCCCGTTCCCGCAGGGCGCGCGCCTGGCGGGCCTGTAGCTCAATGGTCAGAGCAGGGCGCTCATAACGCCTTGGTTGGGGGTTCAAGTCCCTCCGGGCCTACCACGGCGCGCCCTGCCTTTGCCGATCAGAAGCTGTTCAGGCGTCGTCTTCCGGCAGGCTCGGCTCTTCCACGTCGCTGACCGCGCGTTCGCGCCGTGCAGGTGCCGTATGCGGCGCGTGGACCTGCGATATGTCCAGTTTCTGCCCGGCCTGTTTCTGGGTCTTGCGTTTGGTTTCAAGATCGGTCGGCGGCTTCGGATCACGGGGCATATCGGGCATGTTCACCTCCACACAGGTTTGCCAATTTGCCAAGACAAACGCGGGCCGCGCGGAGTTTGTTCCGCCCGCCCCGCGCCGCGGGGTGCCTCAGGCACCCTGCCCGTTCCGCCTTCTCCTCAGCTGCAGCCTGTGGTGCCGCCGCAGGTGTTGCACTTCAGACAGGTGCCGTTGCGGACCAGCGTGTAGTTGCCGCATTCGCCGCAGGGGTCGCCGGTGTAGCCCTGCATCTTGGCCTTGACCCTTGCATCCGCGGTGGCCACGCCCAGCGTGAAGCTGGAGGCTGTTTCGGCAAAGCCCGCAACCCGCGCCTCGCCACCATGCCCGCTCAGCCCCGCAGGATTGCCCTGAAACGCCATCAGTTCCTGCGGCATCCGTTTGCGCAGATAGCCGGTGGAGCTGATGGATTTCAGCAGTTCTACCGACTTGGTGGCCGCGGTGTCGCTGACGTCGCCGATGTTGCGCTTGCCCTCGGCATCGCCGCGGCCAAGGTCGTCAAAGGCGGTGCCGGTCGGTGCCACATGGGCCAGATCGGTGCGGTCCAGATAGCTGATCGCCAGTTCGCGGAAGATATAGTCCAGGATCGAGGTGGCGTTCTTGATGCTGTCGTTGCCCTGCACCATCCCAGCGGGTTCGAACCGGGTGAAGGTGAAGGCTTCGACGAATTCCTCAAGCGGAACACCGTATTGCAGGCCGACGCTCACCGCGATGGCGAAGTTGTTCATCATGGCACGGAAGCCCGCGCCTTCCTTGTGCATGTCGATGAAGATTTCGCCCAAGGAGCCGTCGGCATATTCGCCGGTGCGCAGATAGACCTTGTGGCCGCCGACAATCGCCTTCTGGGTATAGCCCTTGCGGCGTTCGGGCAGCTTCTCGCGGTGGCTGCGGACGATTTCGCGGACGATCACCTTTTCCACGATCTTCTCGGCGATGACCTGCGCCTTTTCCTGCGGAGTCCCGGAGGCGAGAATCTCTTCCGCCTCCTCATCCTCTTCCACAAGGGCCGAGGCGAGCGGCTGGCTCAGCTTCGATCCGTCGCGGTAGATCGCATTGGCCTTGATGCCCAGCGAATGCGACAGCTCATAGGCGGCCAGAACCTCGGGGATCGTCGCCGCATTGGGCATGTTGATCGTCTTGGAAATCGCGCCCGAGATAAAGCTTTGCGCCGCGGCCATCATGTGGATATGCGCCTCGACCGACAGGAACCGCGTCCCCTTCTTGCCGCAGGGGTTGGCGCAGTCGAACACCGCCAGATGCGCGGGCTTCAGCCAGGGCGCGCCCTCCAGCGTCATCGTCCCGCAGACATGGTCATTCGCCGCATCGACCTGCGCCTTGGTGAATCCCAGATGGCGCAGCAGGTCGAAGGTCGGGTCCGACAGTTTTTCCGCCGGGATGCCTAGGGTCTGCTGGCAGAAATCCTCTCCCAGCGTCCATTGGTTGAAGACGAAGCGGATGTCGAAGGCCGAAGGCAGCGCGGCCTCGATCTTCTCGATCTCGCGCGGGCCGAAACCATGGCCCAGAAGGGCGGTGTGGTTCACCCCCGGCGCCTGCGCCAAGGACCCGTGGCCCACGGCATAGGCCACGATCTCGGCCACCTGATGGCCGGGATAGCCCAAGGTCTCCAGCGCGGCGGGCACCGACTGGTTGATGATCTTGAAATAGCCGCCGCCCGCCAGTTTCTTGAACTTCACCAGCGCGAAATCCGGCTCGATCCCGGTGGTGTCGCAATCCATCACCAGCCCGATCGTCCCGGTGGGCGCGATGACTGAGACCTGCGCATTGCGGAACCCGTGGCGTTCGCCCAGGGTCAGCGCCTCGTCCCAGGCCGATTTCGCAAGGCTGACCAGCACCGGATCGGGGCAGTTCGCCTGATCCAGCGGCACCGGGGCGACGTTCAGCCCCTCATAACCGCTGTGGCCCCATGCGGCGGCACGGTGGTTGCGGATCACCCGCAGCATCTGATCGCGGTTGCGGGCATAACCGGCGAACGCACCCAGTTCGCCCGCCATCTCGGCCGATGTGGCATAGGAGATGCCGGTCATGATCGCCGTCAGCGCGCCGCAAAGGGCGCGGCCCTCGGTCGAATCGTAGCCCAGCCCCATGTTCATCAACAGGCCGCCGATATTGGCATAGCCCAGCCCAAGGGTGCGGAAGTCATAAGAGCGTTGCGCAATCTCCTTGGACGGGAACTGCGCCATCATCACGCTGATCTCCAGCGTGACGGTCCAGAGCCGGGTCGCGTGGATATAGCCCTCGGCATCGAAGCGGCCTTCGCGGAAGAAGGTCAGCAGGTTCATCGAGGCCAGATTGCAGGCGGTATCGTCCAGGAACATATATTCCGAACAGGGGTTCGATCCGCGGATCGGCCCGTCCTCGGGACAGGTGTGCCAGCTGTTCACCGTGTCATGGAACTGGATGCCGGGGTCCGCACAGGCCCATGCGGCATGGCCCACATCGGCCCAAAGGTCGCGGGCCGAAACCGTCTTGGCCACCTTTCCATCGGTGCGGCGGATCAGTTCCCACGGCAGGTCTTCGCGGACGGCGCGCAGGAAGGCATCGGTCACCCGCACCGAATTGTTCGAATTCTGGCCCGAGACGGTCATATAGGCCTCGGAATCCCAGTCCGTGTCATAGGTCGGAAATTCGATCGAGGTGAAACCCTGCCGCGCATATTGCAGCACACGGTTCACGTAAGTGTCCGGGATCATCGCCTTTTTCGCATCGCGCAGGCTGCGCTTCAGCGCGGGGTTCTTGGCCGGGTCCACCGCATCTTCGGACGAACCGTCCCAGGCGCGGATCGCGGCGAAGACCTCGTTCAGCCGCAGCTCGTGCATCTTGGAGCCGGCCACCAGCGAGGCGACCTTCTGTTCCTCGATCACCTTCCAGTTCACGAAGGCCTCGATATCGGGGTGATCCATGTCCACGATCACCATCTTCGCGGCCCGCCGCGTGGTGCCGCCGGATTTGATCGCCCCCGCCGCCCGGTCGCCGATCTTCAGGAACCCCATCAGGCCGCTGGATTTGCCGCCGCCCGACAGCCGTTCATTTTCGGCCCGCAGCGAGGAGAAATTGGTGCCGGTGCCCGAACCGTATTTGAACAGCCGCGCCTCGCGCACCCAAAGGTCCATGATCCCGCCTTCGTTCACCAGATCGTCGGCGACGGACTGGATGAAGCAGGCATGCGGCTGCGGATGTTCATAGGCCGACTGCGATTGCACCAGACGGCCAGAGGCATGGTCCACGTAGAAATGCCCCTGCCCCGGCCCGTCGATTCCGTAAGCCCAGTGCAGGCCAGTGTTGAACCATTGCGGGCTGTTCGGCGCGGCCATCTGCCGGGCCAGCATGAAGCGCATCTCGTCGAAATAGGCGCGGGCATCGGATTCGGCGGTGAAATAGCCGCCCTTCCAGCCCCAATAGGTCCAGGCGCCGGCCAGCCGGTCGAACACCTGCTTCGCACTGGTTTCCCCGCCAAAGCGCGCCTCGGGCGGCAGCTTTGCAAGGGCATCCTCATCGGGGACCGAGCGCCACAGGAACTCCGGCACGCCCTTCTCGCGCAGCTTCTTCAGCACCGCCGGCACGCCCGCCTTGCGGAAATACTTTTGCGCCAGCACGTCCGAGGCGACCTGGCTCCAGCCTTCGGGGATTTCCACCGCCTCATTGCGGAAGACGACCTTGCCGTCGGGATTGCGGATTTCCGACGCAGTGGTCGCAAAGGCCATGGACCCGTAGGCGCCAGCGGCCTCGGTGGTGAACTTCCGTTCGATCTTCATCTGCCTCAACCCCGTTTGTTTGCCCGGCCTCTGCCCCTGCGGGTGGTCCGGCTTCCTGTCCCCGGCGCCTGCCCGGCCGCACAGGCGACAATGCCCCGTTGCCCTGCCGCATCAAAAGGCAGGACCGTCAAAGCCTGTGATGGCTGCGGATCGGAGCATTTCTGCGCTGCGCGACACCATATATGGTGGGCATTCACGTCACGGTGACAAACTGTCGGATCATCCCCGGTGCCGCAACAGGATTCTTCCAATCATCCACAGTTTCATTCGCACTCCTGAATGCCGCCCGCAGTGGACAATCCTGTGGACAACCGCTGAAGCAGTTTGTGAACAACGCATGATTTGCCCGGCAT
The DNA here is from genome assembly GCF_049445895.1 of Neotabrizicola sp. VNH66. NCBI lineage: Bacteria > Pseudomonadati > Pseudomonadota > Alphaproteobacteria > Rhodobacterales > Paracoccaceae > Neotabrizicola > Neotabrizicola sp. VNH66. The sequence goes on along the minus strand of NZ_JBMSDW010000013.1, from coordinate 8,650 downwards.
CGCCGCCCCTTGGACGCAGCCGCTCAGGCTTTGGTCAAAGCAAGGCGGCGCCGTGGGCCGCGTGAATCGGCCGCATGCTCCGCCACAGGGGATGGCACAAAGGACACGGGATCAATGCTCCGCTACGGGCACAGCCCTCGGCTCATGCCCTCTCTCGCCCCCAGAGTGAGTCGCCGCCCGCCCCGCCTTGCCGCCCGGGGGCCAATCCGCTAGGCCTCTAAGGCCCGGTCCCGATGGTCCGCGCCCCGGGGGGAAGCCAGAATGACCGACCGCAGCGAAAACACCCGCGCCGCCCTGTGGATGGTCGGCTCGATGGCCGCCTTCGCGGTCGAGGACCTGTTCCTGAAGCGCGCGGCGGCCGACATGCCGCCCGGTCAGGTTCTGGTGATCAACGGGCTGATCGGCGGCACGATCTTTGCCCTGCTGGCGCTGCGCCGGGGGGAACAGCCGTTCTCGCTGGCGGCCTTTCGCGGCCATGCCCTTGCCCGCAATCTGGCTGAGGCGGTGGCGGCACTGCTGTACATCCTTGTGCTTGCGCTGGCGCCTTTGTCCTTTGCCGCCGCCCTTTTGCAGGCGTTGCCGCTGATGGTGACTGCGGGGGCCGCACTGTTCCTTGGCGAAACCGTGGGCTGGCGGCGCTGGACCTCGATCCTTGTGGGGCTGGTCGGCGTGATGATCATCCTGCAGCCGTGGAACAGCGGCTTTGACGCCATCGGCCTTGCCATGCTGGCCAGCGTGGCCGCGGTGGCGGTGCGCGACCTTGTGACACGGCGGATGCCCGCCACCACCGGCTCGATGAGCCTGTCGTGCTGGGGCGTCTATGCCTGCGTGCCGGGCGGCGTGGTCCTGATGATCGCCCGGGACGAGGCGCTGATCCTGCCCGGCGGGGGCGCCTCGGCCGGGCTGGCCGCGGCCATCGTCTTCGGCTGCATCGGATATTACATGGTCGTGGCCGCCATGCGGTTGGGCGAGGTGTCTGTCGTGGCCCCCTTCCGCTACACCCGTCTGGTATTCTCGGTCCTTCTGGCCGTGGTCTTCCTGGGCGAACGTCCCACGGCGGCGGTGATGCTGGGCGCGGCCATCGTGACCGCCTCGGGTCTTTATGTCCTGTCGCGCGAACGAAAGCGCAAGGCCGGGCTTCCCCAATCCGGCGCGGGCGGCTAAAGGGGGCGCGGGACAGGCCCTTCCCGCGACAGACCCCATAACGTCAGCACCCGGAGCCCCAGATGAGCACCATCATCGACATTCACGCCCGCGAGATTCTCGACAGCCGCGGAAACCCCACCGTCGAAGTCGACGTGGTTCTGGAAAGCGGGGCCATGGGCCGCGCGGCCGTTCCCTCGGGCGCCTCGACCGGCGCGCATGAGGCGGTGGAAAAGCGCGACGGCGACAAGTCGCGTTACATGGGCAAGGGCGTGCTGGAGGCCGTCGCCGCCGTCAACGGCGAGCTGGCCGAAGAGCTGGTCGGCTATGACGCCACCGAACAGGTCGGCATCGACCGCACCATGATCGAGATGGACGGCACCCCGAACAAGTCGCGCCTTGGCGCCAACGCCATCCTCGGCGTCTCGCTGGCCGTGGCCAAGGCCGCCGCGGAATTCTCGAACCAGCCGCTTTACCGCTATGTCGGCGGCACCTCGGCCCGCGTCCTGCCGGTTCCGATGATGAACATCATCAACGGCGGCGAACATGCCGACAATCCGATCGACATTCAGGAATTCATGATCATGCCGGTCGGCGCGGAGAACATCCGTGACGCCGTCCGCATGGGCTCGGAAGTGTTCCACACGCTGAAGAAAGAGCTTTCGGCGGCGGGCCTCTCGACCGGCATCGGCGATGAGGGCGGCTTTGCCCCCAACCTGTCGTCCACCCGCGTGGCGCTGGATTTCATCCTGAAGGCCATCGAAAAGGCGGGCTATGCCCCGGGTGAGGACATCTTCCTTGCCCTCGACTGCGCGTCCACCGAATATTTCAAGGGCGGCAAGTATGAGATGAAGGGCGAAGGCCTGTCGCTGTCGTCGGAAGAAAACGCCGACTATCTGGCCAAGCTCTGCGGGGATTACCCGATCATCTCCATCGAAGACGGCATGGCCGAGGATGACTGGGCGGGCTGGAAGCTGCTGACCGACAAGCTGGGCGGCAAGGTTCAGCTGGTGGGCGATGACCTCTTCGTGACCAACCCCCGCCGTCTGGCCGAGGGGATCGAGAAGGGCGTGGCGAATTCGATGCTGGTGAAGGTCAACCAGATCGGCACCCTGACCGAGACGCTGCAGGCGGTGGAGATGGCGCATCGCGCCCGCTACACCAACGTCATGTCGCACCGCTCGGGTGAGACCGAGGACAGCACGATTGCCGATCTGGCGGTGGCGACCAACTGCGGCCAGATCAAGACCGGCTCTCTGGCCCGGTCGGACCGGCTGGCGAAATACAACCAGCTGATCCGGATCGAGGAAATGCTGGGCGAGACCGCCGAATTCGCGGGCCGCTCGATCCTGAAGTAAGCGTTTGCGGCGGCCCTGACCGGCCGCCGCTTTCCCCTGCGCAAGGGTGTGACCGATGACCGAAACCGCACGCCCGCCCGAGAACTGGGTCAATTACCTGACCGTGCTGGACGATCAGCCCGCCATGATCTCGGTCGATGCGGGCTGGATCGGCGCGCTTGGCCATGGCGATGCGGAAACGCTGCTGGTGCTGGAAGTCGCACAGAAGCACTCCGCCCGGGGCGAGATCGTCGCCCGTGCCGAACTGCCTGCCCTGCAGGAACTGGCCGAGGCGATCCGTGAGGCGCTGCCCGGGGATTACGCCCATCTGGTCGCCCGCAGCTACGGCGGCGGCAAGATGGCGCTGTACATCTACACCCCGCATCCCGACGATATTCTGGCCCTTGTGGACGAAGCGCTGGAGGACAGCGACTATGACCACGCCAGCCATGAGCGGCAGGACAGCGACTGGTCCTATTACCGCGATGTCCTTTATCCCGATGAGGTGGTCTGGCAGAACATCTCGAACGCGGACCTCTTGGAGAAGCTGCGGGCGCATGGCGACGACGGCACCACGCCGCGGCGGATCGACCACCGCGCGCTGTTTGCCGACCGGATGCTGGCCGGCGATTTCGCGGCCCGCATGGGCGAGATCGGCCATGAGATCGAGGCTTTCACTGATCATGACGACCCCGAACTGCCGGTCGCGGTGGAGTTCTGGCGCGAAGATGCACCGGCCGAGCTGAACCCGCTGACCGAGGCGGTGATCCGCATCACCGCCGAATATGGCGGGCGCTATGACGGCTGGGGCACCATGGTCGTGGCCTGAGGCCCGCGCTGCGCCTGCATCTACGACCATCGCGCGCGGGATGTTCCGGCCCCGTTCGCGCCCCGTTCACGGTCGTAGAGACCTTGGTGCGATTGTTCCGCCCGCTTTGTCAGGGAACCCTTCCCCCGCGCCACAAAGGCGTTTTCCGAAACGGGAGGGACACATGCACATCATCACCGCACTGGCGGTCTCCATCGGCGCGCTGGCCGCTGTCGCCACTTATCTGTGCCTTGGCACGCCGCTTGGCCTTCAGGTCTGGGCCCTGTTCATCGGCTGGGGCAGCTTCTACCACACCGGCGGCAAGGCCGAGGGGCTGACCAAATCCGTGATCAACCATGCCTGGGGCGTCGTGGTCGCCAGCGTCGCGTTGATCGTGGTGGGCACGGTCGCGGGTTCGGTCGCCGTCACCTCCGTCATCGTCGGCGTCTCGGTCGTGGTGCTGGTCATGGGGGCGCATCTGCCGCAGCTGGCGACGATTCCGGCAGCGGTCTATGGCTATGCCTCGACCGCGGCCTTCTGCCTGCTGACCGGCGTGGCCATCGGAGAGCCTGCGGCCACGCTGCGAGCCGCGGCGCTGGTCTTCGCCTCGCTTCTGGTGGGGAACCTCTTCGGGCTGGTGTCCGAAAAACTGGCCGGCGCCATGGCGCGTAAGGCGGCCAGCGCCTGACGGCGGCACGGGGCTATTCCCCGGCGGGCGCGGGCCTGCTAGACCCGCGCCATGCCGCGCACGATCCTTCTGAACAAACCCTATGACGTGCTGACCCAGTTCACCGACGATCAGGGCCGCCCGACGCTGGCCAATTTCGTCCCGGTCAAGGGCGTCTATCCCGCCGGGCGGCTGGACCGCGACAGCGAGGGGCTCTTGGTGCTGACCGATGACGGCCGGTTGCAGGCCCGGATTGCCGATCCGAAGCACAAGACCGAAAAGACCTATTTCGCGCAGGTTGAGGGCATCCCCGATGCCGCCGCCCTGTCCGCGCTGGAGCAGGGCGTCACGCTGAAGGATGGCCCCACCCTGCCCGCCCGTGCCCGCCTTGTGCCCGCGCCCGGCTGGCTTTGGCCCCGCGTGCCGCCGATCCGGGTGCGGCAGGCGATCCCCGACAGCTGGCTGGAACTGACGATCCGCGAGGGGCGCAACCGGCAGGTGCGCCGGATGACCGCCGCCGTGGGACACCCCACGCTGCGGCTGATCCGCTGGCGGGTGGGCGACTGGACGATTGCGGGGCTGAACCCCGGCGACTGGAGGGACGCATGACCGAAGCGCAACGCCTGATCGACAGGCTGGCCCTGCAGCCCCACCCCGAAGGCGGCTGGTATCGCCAGACCTTGAAGGGACCCGAGCGGGAGGGCCGCGCCTCGGGCACCGCGATCCTGTTCCTGTTGCAGGCGGGAGAGCGGAGCCACTGGCACCGCGTCGATGCCGATGAAATCTGGCTCTGGCATGCCGGGGCGCCCTTATGCCTGTCGATGGGTCTGGACCGCGCACAGGACCAGACCCTTGGCCCCGACGTGCTGGCCGGGCAAAGCCCGCAACTGGTGGTCCCCACCGGCTGGTGGCAGGCCGCCGAAAGCCTTGGCGCCTTCACGCTGGTGTCCTGCACCGTCAGCCCCGGCTTCCGGTTTGAAGGGTTCGAACTCGCCCCGCCCGGCTGGAGCCTGCCACCGGGCTGAGCCGCCCGCGTGCGCCGCCATGCAGCAACCGGGGTTTTCGCCGGAGATGCCGCGCTCATGCGCCAACTGGCGGTCCTGCATATGCGCGCCTGTTGCGCCCCGTGCATTGTGACGGGCACAACTTCGCCGTGGCGCCGCTTTTCCGGGCGGGCTAGGAACCGGGGATGACCCAGAACGCCCCCTCTGCCCCGTCCCCCACCCCGGCGGGTGACAGCCTGTCCGGATTCCTGTTCGCGCTGTCGGCCTATCTCCTCTGGGGGTTCCTGCCGCTGTATATGAAGCAGCTGGCAGCAATTTCTCCGGTCGAAGTGGTGGCCCATCGGGTGATCTGGTCAATCCCAGTGGCGCTGGCCGTGCTGGTCTGGCTGGGCCGCACCGCCGATCTGAAAACCGCGCTGACCACGCCGCGGATTCTGGCCATGGGGGTGGTGACGGCGGCGCTGATCTCGGTCAACTGGGGGATCTATGTCTGGGCCATCGGCGCGGGCCATGCGCTGGACGCGGCGCTTGGCTATTACATCAACCCGCTGTTTTCCGTCTTCCTTGGCGCCGTTCTGCTGCGCGAGCGGCTGCTGCCGCTGCAATGGGCGGCCATCGCGCTGGCGGTGGTGGGTGTGGGCCTACTGACATGGGAGGCGGGGCAACTGCCGGTGATCGCGCTGTCGCTGACGCTGACCTGGGGATTCTACGCCTATTTCAAGCGCAGCCTGCCCATCGGCCCCAATCAAGGCTTCGCGCTGGAGGTGCTGCTGTTGCTGCCGCCCGCCGTGGGTCTGTTCTTGTGGTTTGCGCTGACCGGGACCGGCCATTTGCTGACCGGCCCGGCGGCAGATACCTGGCTGCTGATGGGCTGCGGGATCGTCACCGCAGGGCCGCTGATGCTTTATGCCAATGGGGCCAAGCGGTTGCGGCTGTCCACCATCGCCATGATGCAGTATATCGCACCGACGCTGATCTTCCTGACCGCCGTCTTCGTCTTTGATGAGCCGTTCAGCATGGGCAAGCTGGTGGCCTTCGGCTTCATCTGGGCCGGGCTGGTGATCTTCACCCTGCCCGTCCTGCTCCGCCGGTGAGGCAGGCGGGGCCTAATGCCCCGCGGCCTTGCCCTTGCCCGTCACCGCCCGCCACAGCGGTGCGATGATCCGGGTGGCCACCGGGATCAGCGCCGTGCCGATGATCAGCCCCGCCACCCCGTCCAGCGCCGCGGTCACCGCCCAGGCCACAAAGCCCTGCGCCTGCCCGACCGCCGCCGCCACATTTTCCGCGATGTGATGGATCGTCTCATAGGGCCAGGCCCAGAGATGCGTCACCTCCAGCCCGTGCAGCACGATATTGCCGCCGACCCAGAGCATCGCCGCCGTGCCCACCACCGACAGCACCCGCAGCAGCACCGGCATCCCCTTCACCAGCCCGCGGCCAAGGCTGCGGGTCGCACCAAGCCGCCCCTCGGCCGCCAGATGCAGGCCGATGTCATCCATCTTCACGATCAGCGCCACCGCACCATAGACCGCAACGGTGATCGCAATCCCCACCACCGCCAGAACCGTGCCCTGCATCCAGATGTTCGGCTCTTCGATCACCGACAGCGCGATGGTCATGATCTCACCCGAAAGGATGAAATCGGTCTTGATGGCCCCGGCGATCTTTTCCTCTTCCAGCCGGGCCGGATCCTTCGGATCCATATCCGCGGTCACCTCGGCATCGGCATGGGGGAACAGGGCATGAAACACCTTCTCCGCCCCCTCAAAGCACAGATAGGCACCGCCCAGCATCAGCAAAGGCGTGATCGCCGCCGGCAGAAAGGTTTGCAACAGCAGCAGCGCCGGCAGCAGGATGATGATCTTGTTCCGGAGCGAGCCGAGCGAGATGCGCCAGATGATCGGCAGCTCCCGCTTGGGCGAAAAGCCTGTCACATATTTCGGCGTGACCGCGGCATCGTCGATCACCACGCCCGCGGCCTTGGCCCCCGCTTTGGCGGCCGCCGCCGCCACATCATCGACCGAGGCCGCCGCCACCTTGGCAATCGCTGCCACATCATCCAGAAGCGCCAGAAGTCCGCTCATCCCCGATCCTCAAACCGCCTGTCCGGCGACCATCATTGCCGGATTCCGCACCGCGGCGAAAGTGGTTAGCGCAAACATCTGAAGTTTGCGCTAACATCATGATATAGCGGGGTTTTCAGACTAGGCATACAAAGGCATACGGTTTATCCGCACCATGGGAATCAACGCGGAGGCCATCATGACCATCACCGTCGGTATCAACGGGTTCGGGCGCATCGGGCGCTGCACGCTGGCGCATATCGCCGAATCGAACCGGAACGACGTGCAGGTCGTGGCCATCAATGCGACGGGGCCGGTGGAAACCAATGCCCATCTCCTGAAATACGACTCGGTCCATGGCCGCTTTCCCGGCACGGTGAAGGTCACCGACGGCGGGCTGGATCTGGGCCGCGGCCCGATCCGCATGATGTCGACCTACAACCCGGCCGAACTGGACTGGGAAGGTGTCGATGTCGTGCTGGAATGCACCGGCAATTTCAACGAACGCGACAAGGCCGCCGTGCACCTCGGCCGCGGCGCCAAGCGGGTTCTGGTCTCGGCCCCGGCCAAGAATGCCGACAAGACCGTAGTTTACGGCGTGAACCACCGCAGCCTGACGCCCGAGCATCTGGTGGTGTCGAACGGATCCTGCACGACGAACTGCCTCGCTCCGCTGGCCAAGGTGCTGAACGATGCCGTGGGCATCGAATCCGGCATCATGACCACGATCCACAGCTACACCGGCGACCAGCCGACGCTGGACCGCCGCCACAAGGACCTGTACCGCGCCCGCGCCGCCGCCATGGCGATGATCCCCACCTCCACCGGCGCGGCGAAAGCCCTGGGCGAGGTGCTGCCGGAACTGAAGGGCAAGCTGGACGGTTCGGCCATCCGGGTGCCCACGCCCAATGTCTCGGCCGTGGACCTGACTTTCATCGCCGCGAAATCGGTGACGGCGGAAGAGGTGAACCAGATCGTGCGTGAGGCTTGCGCGGGCTATATGGGCATGGTCATGGCCTATGATCCGGAGCCGAAAGTCTCAATCGACTTCAACCACACGCCGCAATCCTCTATCTTCGCCCCGGACCAGACCAAGGTTGTGGGCCGTTCCGTTCGCGTTCTGGCGTGGTATGACAACGAATGGGGCTTCTCTTGCCGCATGGCCGATGTGGCCGGTGTCATGGGCCGCCTGCTGAACTGACGGGACCCCGGCGGGGCCCTGCCGCCTGCCGAAAGGGCCCCCGGTGACCAACCACGTCGCGCTGATCCTGCTCCTGCTTCTGGCCGCCGCCGGTGCGGCCGATTATTTTGCCAATGATGCGCAGGCCATGCTGTTCCTTGCGCGGCGCTTCCTCCACCTGATCGACTGGGTCGTATTCTGGCGATAGCTTTCTGGCGCTGAGCCTGCCAGACTGCTGTTGCAATTTGCGCGGCTTTGGCGTTGTTAGCGCTAGCACACGCGCAAGGACACCGCAGCACCGGAGGTAAGGGCATGGTCGTCAAGGTTGCCATCAACGGATTTGGCCGGATCGGGCGCAATGTATTGCGGGCGATCATCGAATCGGGGCGCACGGACATTGAGGTCGTGGCGCTGAACGATCTGGGCCCGGTCGAGACCAATGCGCATC